>CALJUI010000312.1 GCA_937975735.1 uncultured Rubrivivax sp. | reverse complement strand
CCGAGCACGGCAAGGTCTTCAGCGACGCGCAGGGCGAGGTCACGCGCGGCATCGACATCGTCGAGTTCGCCTGCGGCGTGCCGCAGCTGCTCAAGGGCGACTACACCGACCAGGTCTCCACCGGCATCGACAACTGGACGCTGCGCCAACCCCTCGGCGTGGTCGCCGGCATCACGCCCTTCAACTTCCCGTGCATGGTGCCGTGCTGGATGTTCCCGGTGGCGCTGGCCTGCGGCAACGCCTTCGTGCTCAAGCCCAGCGAGCGCGACCCGTCGCCGTCGCTGTTCATGGCCGAGCTGCTGAAGGAGGCCGGCCTGCCCGACGGCGTCTTCAACGTCGTGCAGGGCGACAAGCTGGCGGTCGATGCGCTGCTGCACCACCCCGACGTGCGCGCACTCAGCTTCGTCGGCAGCACGCCGATCGCCCAGTACATCTACGAGACCGGTGCCAGGCACGGCAAGCGCGTGCAGGCGCTGGGCGGCGCGAAGAACCACATGGTCGTGATGCCCGACGCCGACCTCGAGCAGGCCGTCGACGCGCTGATCGGCAGTGCCTACGGCTCGGCCGGCGAGCGCTGCATGGCGATCTCGGTCGCGGTGCTGGTCGGCGACGTCGGCGACCGCATCGTGCCGCGGCTGGCCGAACGCGCGAAGGCGCTGAAGATCGGCAACGGCTTGCGACCCGAGGTCGAGATGGGTCCGATCGTCACCCGCGAGGCCAAGGAACGCATCGAGGGCTACATCGCGACCGGCATCGAGGAAGGCGCCACGCTGGTCGTCGACGGGCGCGGGCTCAAGCTGCCCGGTGCGGAAGCCGGCGGCTTCTTCACCGGCGGCACGCTGTTCGACCACGTGACGCCGGCGATGCGCATCTACCGCGAGGAGATCTTCGGCCCGGTGCTGGTCTGCGTGCGGGTGAATGACTTCGCCGAGGCACTGGCCTTGGTCAACGCGCACGAGTACGGCAACGGCGTGGCCTGCTTCACCAGCGACGGCGGCGTCGCGCGCGAGTTCGCGCGCCGGGTGCAGGTCGGCATGGTCGGCATCAACGTGCCGATCCCGGTGCCGATGGCCTGGCACGGCTTCGGCGGCTGGAAGCGCAGCCTGTTCGGCGACATGCACGCCTACGGCGAGGAAGGCGTGCGCTTCTACACCAAGCAGAAGAGCGTGATGCAGCGCTGGCCCGACAGCACTCCGAAGGGCGCCGAGTTCGCGATGCCGACGGCGCGATGAGGCGCCGCCGCTGGCTGCAAGGCGGCGCCTCGGTGGTCTTCTGGCCCTGGACTGCCGGCGCGCAGGCGCCGGCGCGTTTCGACCCCGCCGACCTGCGCCATGCGGCGATGCTGCGCGACCAGGGCCTGAGCGACGATCGTGCCTGGCCGCTGGTGGCCCGACTCGCCGGTGACATCGGCGCGCGCCCGGCCGGCTCGGCCGCCGACACCAAGGCGGTGGCCTGGGCGCAGGGCGCATTGAAGGACCTCGGCCTGGAGGCGGTGCGCGCCGAGCCGGTGCCGCTGCGCGTCTGGCAGCGTGGGCCGGCTTCGGCCCGGCTCGTCGCGCCGCAGGAGCGGGCATTGGTGATGACCGCGCTGGGCAACAGCGTCTCGACGCCCCCGGCCGGCATCGAGGCCGACGTCGCCTGGTACCCGGATCTCGCCGCGCTGCGTGCCGAGCCGGCCGACCCGGCGTCGTCGCGCGCGCGCGGCCGCATCGTGTTCATCGACCAGCGCACCGAACGCACGCGCGACGGCAGCGGCTACGGACGCGCCGTCGCAACACGCTTCGCCGGGCCGACCGAGGCGGCACGGCGCGGCGCCGTCGCGCTGGCGATCCGGTCGATCGGCACCAGCTTCGACCGGATCGCGCACACCGGGGCGACGCGCATCGACGCCGACGTGCCGGCGATCCCAGCCTTCGCGATCTCGGGTCCCGACGCGGACGAGCTCGCGCGACTGCACGCCGGCGGCCAGACGATGCGGATGCAGTTCACCCTGCAGGCGCGCTCCGGCGTCGACGCCGAGACGCACAACGTGATCGCCGAGCTGCCCGGCAGCGACCTGGCCGGGGAGATCGTGCTGATCGGCGCCCACCTCGACTCCTGGGACCTCGGCCAGGGCGCGGTCGACGACGCCGCCGGCGTGGCCATCGTCAGCGCCGCCGCCGGGCTGATCCGCCGCGCCGGCCGCCGGCCGCGACGCACGATCCGCGTCGTGCTGTTCGGCAACGAGGAGAACGGCTTCGACGGCGCGCGCGCCTACGGCGAGCGCTATGGGGCGGTGCCGCATCAGCTCGTCGCCGAAAGCGACTTCGGCGACGGCCGGGTCTGGCGCCTGAGCAGCCGCGTGCAGCCGGCGGCGCTGCCGCTGGTCGCCGAGATGGCCGCGCTGCTGGCCCCGCTGGGCGTCGAGCCGGGGCCGAACACCGGCTCGCCGGGCCCCGACGCGGCCTTCCTGATGCGCCGTCACCGCTGGCCGGCGCTGCAGCTGCACCAGGACGGCACGAACTACTTCGACGTCCACCACACCGAGAACGACCGGATCGAGCGCATCGATGCCGAGGCGCTGCGCCAGAACGTCGCCTGCTGGGCGGCGAGCGCCTGGCTGGCGGCGCAGTCGCCGCTGCCGTTCGGACCACCGACGCTGTAGCCACCGCCCGCCGTCAGCTGCCGATCGGCCCGCCGTCGATGCGGCGCACGACGACGGTGGCCGACCGCGGGCGTTGCGCGTGCGCGCCGTCCGGCCAGTTCGAGTGCTCGGTCGGATCGGCGGGGTCGTTGCGCCCGCCGGGGTGCTCGCCCGGGTGCTGGATGTTGACGAAGGCGGTGCGCGCGTCGGGCGTGAAAGCGACGCCGGTGACCTCGCAGTTCACCGGGCCGGTCAGGAAGCGCCGCACCTCGCCGCGGGCGACGTCGCAGGCCAGCATCTGGTTGTTGCCGAGCCGTGCGAACTCGCCCCGGTGCATCCGGCGCGGCGACATGTCGGTCTGGATCCACAGCAGGCCGCGCGGATCGAAGGCCAGCCCGTCGGGGCAGCCGAAGGGATCGCCGTCGACGTTGCCGCGGGCCTGCGGCCGTGCATTGGCCGGGTCGCCGGCGAGCACGAAGTGGTCCCAGCGCAATCCCGTCGCGTCGAAGTCGTCGTCCTCCTGCCAGCGGATGATGTGCCCCATCGTGTTGTTCGCGCGCGGGTTGGCGGCGTCCACACCCGGCCGGCCGTCGGCGCCGCGCGCCGCGTTGTTGGTCAGCGTGCAGTACACCGTGCCGTGCTGCGGGTCGATCGCCAGCCACTCGGGCCGGTCCATCTTGGTCGCGCCGAGCAGGTCGCTGGCCTGGCGCGAGCGGATCAGCACCGCGCCCTGGTCGGCGAAGCCGTTCGCCGCGGTCAGCGGCCCGGCGCCGTGCACCAGCGGCAGCCATCGGCCGCGGCCGTCGGCGTCGAAGCGCGCGACGTACAGCGTGCCGTGGTCGAGCAGCTCGCGGTTCGCGCGCGCGCCGCCGGGTGCGATGCGGTCGCGGCTGACGAACTTGTAGATGTACTCGAAGGCCGCGTCCTCGCCCGAATAGACGACCGCTCGACCGTCCTTCGTCACCGCGACCCAAGCCCCTTCGTGCGCGGCGCGGCCGAGCGCGGTGCGCTTGACCGGCAGGCTGTCCGGGTCCAGCGGGTCGATCTCGACGATCCAGCCGAAGCGGTGGAACTCGTTCGGGTGGCGGCGCGCGTCCCAGCGCGCATCGGTCCGGTGCCACAGCGTGTAGGGCTGCTCGCGCATTCCCCAGCGGCGCTGGTCGTCGTCGCGCTCGGCCCCGCCGATGAAGTAGTCGGCGAAGTTCTCCTCGCCCGACAGATAGGTGCCCCAGGGCGTCAGGCTGCTGGCGCAGTTGTTGACCGTGCCGAGCACCAGGCGGCCGGCGGAATCGGCCTGCGTGCGCATCAGCGGGTGACCGGCCGCCGGGCCGCCCAGCGCGAACGGCGTCGAGGCGGTGAAGCGGCGCGCGTAACGCGACGGACGGACCATGCGCCAGCCGTCCTCGTGCCGCTCGACCTCGATCACCGACACGCCGTGCGCGGCCTGTGCCTTCGCGGTCTTCTCGGCGTCCCAGCCGTGCACCCCGTCGGGGAACAGCAGGCCGTCGTCGACGTACTCGTGGTTCATCACGAGCAGGCCCCGGCGCGAACCGTCGAGCGGCACGTAGACGATGCCGTCGTGGTGCATGCCCATCTGCAGCGCCTGCTCGGTGGCGGTGTTGGAGGCGTCGGGCTTCCAGGCCGGCATCCGCCCCGGCACGCCGACCGGCTCGCCCCAGGGCGCGATGGCCTCGGCGACGTAGCCCTCGGGCACGGTCACGGTGTCGGCGCGGCTGGCCGGCACCGCGCGGAAGCCGAGTCGCGGCGCCTCCGCGGCGAAGGCCGGACCGTAGAGCGCGCCGGCGGCGGCGCCGAGGGCCAGCGTCAGGACCCGCCGGCGCGCCGGGTCGGAGACCTCGTGGATGCTCGGATTGGCCGAGCGGTTGCTGTCTTCCATCGCACCTTAGCTGCAGACGATGCGCCGATTGTCAGAGCTTCTCGGTCTCCCCGGCCTTCGGCTGCCATTTCATCAGCCGCCGCTCGATGCGGCCGACCAGCGCATCGAGCACCAGCGCGAAGGCGGTCAGCACCAGGATGCCGGCCATCACCGTGTTGATGTCGAAGGTGCCCTCGGCCTGCAGGATCAGGTAGCCGACGCCCTGCGCCGATCCGAGGTACTCGCCGACCACCGCGCCGACGAAGGCCAGCCCGACGCTGGTGTGCAGCGAGCTGAACACCCAGCTGGTCGCGCTCGGCAGGTAGACGTGGCGCAGCAGCTGCTTGCCGTTGGCGCCGAGCATGCGCGCGTTGGCCAGCACGACCGGGCTGACCTCCTTCACGCCCTGGTAGACGTTGAAGAAGACGATGAAGAAGACCAGCGTGACGCCGAGCGCGACCTTCGAGCCGATACCGAGGCCGAACCAGACCGAGAAGATCGGCGCCAGGATGATCCGCGGCATCGAGTTCAGTGCCTTGATGTAGGGCTCGAGGATCGCCGACGCGGTGGGCTGAAGGGCCAACCACAGTCCGGCGGCCAGCCCGCTGACGGCGCCGATGCCGAACGCCAGCAGGGTCTCGACCAGCGTGATCCACAGGTGGCGGTAGATGTCCGCGTCGGTGACGAACCAGCGCCAGATCCGGCCGAGCACGATCAGCGGCTCGCCGAAGAAGAAGGCCGCCTGGCGATCGTTGTCGAAGAACATCAGCGGCAGCAGCCCGGGGGTCGTCGACACGTGCCAGAAGGCGAACACGCCGAGCAGCACGGCCAACTGCCAGAGACGGATCCGGAAGTGGGTCATGCCGCCTTGAGCTGCTGGGCGTAGCCCTTCAGCACCTCCTCGCGCAGCACGTCCCAGATCGCCTGGTGCAGCTCGACGAAGCGCGGCGTCACGCGCACCTCGGCGACGTCGCGCGGGCGCGGCAGGTCGATCGTGAACTCGCCGATCGGGTGGCTGGCCGGTCCGGCCGAGAGCACGACGACGCGGTCGCTCATGGCGATCGCCTCGTCGAGGTCGTGGGTGATGAAGAGCACCGCCTTCTTCTTCTGCGCCCACAGGTCGAGCACCTCGTTCTCCATCAGCTGCCGGGTCTGGATGTCCAGCGCGCTGAAGGGCTCGTCCATCAGGATGATGTCGGGGTCCAGCGCCAGGGTCTGCGCGAGCGAGGTGCGCTTCCTCATGCCGCCGGAGAGCTGGTGCGGATAACGGTCGCCGAAGCCGCCGAGGCCGACGCGCTTGAGCCAGGCCTCGGCCTGGGCGCGCGCGTCGGCCACGCCGCGGAACTCGAGCCCCGCCATCACGTTGGCCAGCGCGGTGCGCCAGGGCATCAGGCTCTCGGTCTGGAACATGTAGCCGGCGCGGGTGTTGATGCCCTGCAGCGGCTGGCCGAAGACCCGCACGCTGCCGGCGCTCGGCGGCAGCAGCCCGGCGCCGACGTTGAGCAGCGTGCTCTTGCCGCAGCCGGTGGGCCCG
>CALJUI010000311.1 GCA_937975735.1 uncultured Rubrivivax sp. | reverse complement strand
CGAGCCCCCAGCAGAAGCGCACGCCCGCGCACTCGCTCTCGCACAGCACGACGCCGCGATTGTCCGGGTCCACGTAGTAGGAGTGCATGAAGTACATGTGCGCACCCGGCGACACCGCCTCGAGCAGGCTGTCCTTCCACGCGTCGGGCCGGTCGGCCGGCGGCGCGATGCGGTTCCAGCCCACCTGGGGAACCTTCGCGCCCGGGCCGTAGCGGCCGTCGGCGCCGAGCGCGGGCGACGGAAAGCGGCGCACGCGGCCGGCGACGAGGCCCAGCCCTTCGTGCGTGCCGAACTCCTCGCTCTCGGCGAGCAGGAGCTGCATGCCGAGGCAGATGCCGAGCAGCGGCCGGCCGCTCGCGGCGAAGTCGTGGAGCACGGGCAGGAGGCCGCGCTCGCGGAGCGCCGCCATCGCGTCGCCGAACGCGCCGACGCCCGGCAGAACCAGCGCGCGCGCGTCGGCGAGCACGGCGGCGTCGCCGCTGACGGCCGAAGTCGGCGCGGCCAACATCGGCACCGCGGCGGTGTCCGCGTTCCGCATCGACGACCCCGCGGTCAACCCCGAGCTGACGGCCACCGTCACCTTCACCAACGACACCGGCGCCTATGCCTGGGAACTGCGCGACCGCACCACCAATGCGCTCGTGTCCAGCGGCACCGGCCAGTGGACGGCCGGTCAGCCGATTCCGGCGGACGCCGACCCCGATATCAACGGCTTCAGCTTGGAGATTTCCGGCGTCCCGCGCAGCGGCGACACGCTGACGGTGTCCAAGACGCTGTACCCGGTGGGCAACAACGGCAATGCGCTGTCGCTCGCTGCGCTGCGCGATGCCAGCATCATCGGTCAGACGCGAGACGCCAGCGGCGCCCTCGTCGGCGGGGCCACGAGCACGGACGCGTATGCCTCGCTGCTGGCCGACATGGGCGTGCGCGTGCAGGGCGCGCAGACGCTGTCCGAGACCTCCGCCGCGCTGGCCCACCAGGCCGAGCAGGCGCGCTCCTCCGCCTCCGGCGTCAACCTCGACGAGGAGGCGGCGCGGCTGATCGAGTTCCAGCAGAGCTACCAGGCCGCAGCCAAGGTGCTGCAGGTCGCCCAGAACATCATCGACACGCTGCTGCAGGCCGCAGCACGCTGACCGACGGGAGAGCCCACATCGTGTACCGCGTCACGTCTTCGCAGTCTTTCGAATCGGGCCTGAACCAGCTGCAGCAACGGCAGCGCGAGCTGGTGGCGCTGCAGGAGCAGCTCAGCAGCGGCAAGCGGGTGGCGCGTGGCAGCGACGACCCGGTGGCCGCGGCGCGGGCCGAACGCGCGCTGGCCAACGAGACGCGCGTCAATTTCGACAAGCGCGCGCTGGAGGCCAGCCGCGTGGCGATCAACCACGCCGAGGCCTCGCTCGGCATGGCCGGCGACATCCTGCAGCGCATCCGCGAGATGGTCGTGTCCGCCGGCAACGGCAGCTACAGCGACGCCGAGCGCGCGTCGCTGGCCGATGCCATCCGCGGCCTGCGCAACGACCTGCTGGGCGTGGCCAACCGCGGCGACGGCAACGGCAATTACCTCTTCGGCGGCCAGGGTTCGCAGCGTCCGCCGTTCCTGGACCAGCCTGGCGGCGTGACGTACGACGGCACCGGCGGGCAGATCATGACGCCCGGGGCCGAACCGCTGCCGATGTCGCTGGACGGCCGCTCGATCTGGCTGCAGGCACCCAACCCGGTCACCGGCGCGCCCGACATGTCGGTCTTCGACACGCTGGACCGCATCGTCGGCGAGCTGTCCACGCCTGGCCGCACCAGCCAGCAGATCGCCGACGGCGTCAGCCTGGGCTTGCGCGACATCGACGCGTCCTTCGACCACGTGCTGGCGCACCGCGCCCGCGCGGGCGAAACGATGAACCGCACCGACTCGGTCGAGGTGCGGCTGTCCGAGCAGGGCCTGGCCGCGGCCGCCGAGCGCTCGCACGCCGAGGATCTGGACATGGTGCAGGCGATCTCTGCGTTCCAGAACCAGCAAACCGGCTACGATGCGGCGCTGAAAGCCTACTCGATGGTGCAGCGCCTGTCGCTGTTCCAGTACATCGGCAACTGACGGGCGCGGACGCGCCCGCGCCAGCGGGGGCCTGATCGGCCCCGACGGTCCCGCATCCATGCCAGACAACGCACTCCTCGGCCAGATCGTCCTCGGCTACAGCCCCATCATCGACCGCGACCGCGCCATCATGGCGACCCGGCTGACGGTGTTTCCCGAGCGCCGGGACACCCAGCCGTCGGCGCAGGCACTTCTCGAGGCGGTGCAGGGCATCTGGCCGCCCGACGGCGAGGCCGTCGCCGCCACGCCGCGGCCGGTGTCGCTCAACATCGCGTCGGAGTCGCTGCTCGACGCCGTGCTGACCCTTCGCCCGCCGCCGCACATCATGATCGAGCTGCCGGCCTTCATGGCCGCCGACACCGGCCGGTTGCCCGCGCTGCAGGCGCTGGCCGAGGCCGGCAGCACGCTGCTCGTCAAGGGCCGCCCGGTGACGGAGCTGCCGCGCGACGTGCTGCCCTGCTTCAAGCATTCGATCATCGACATCGGCGAGGACAGGCGCATGGCCGCGTCGGCGCCGCCGCAGGGCGTGGTGCGCACGATCACGCACGTGCAGGCCGGCGTGCGCTCGCGCGCCGACGTCGACGACGCTTTCGCGCGCGGCGCGGTGGCGGTGCTGGGCTGGCCGTTGGATGACGTGCCGCAGGCCACGCAGGGCAGCCGCAGCCCGCCGGCGGACCTGCAGGTCGTGATGGAGCTGATCAAGCGTGTCGACGCCGAGGAACCGGTCGAGCGCATCGAGGCCGTGCTGACCCGCGATCCGTCCCTGGCCTTCCGGCTGTTGCGCTACATCAACTCGGCGGCGATGGGCCTGGCCGTGGAGATCAATTCGTTCCGGCACGCGCTGATGCTGCTGGGCTACAAGAAGCTCAAGCGCTGGCTTGCGCTGCTGCTCAGCTCGGCCAGCAAGGACCCGGCGGCGCGGCCGATCATGTTCGCCGCGGTGCGTCGCGGCGTGCTGATGGAGGAGCTGGCGCGCGCCAACCAGGACACGGAGATGGGCGCGGAGATGTTCATCTGCGGCGTCTTCTCGCTGCTGGACCGCACGCTGCAGCAACCCTTCGACGAACTGTTCGAAAGCGTGCCCGTGCCCGAGCGTGTGCGCCAGGCCTTGGTCGAGCAAGCAGGTCCGTTCCAGCCCTACCTGGAGCTGGCGTCGGCGCTGGAGCAGAGCGCGCGCAGCGAGATCGTCGACGCCGCCGAGCGCGCCTTCCTCGGCATGGCCGAGGTCAACGCTGCGTTGCTTCGCACGCTGTCGGTGGCGCGCGAACTGGACTGAGCGGGCAGCGCGACCACCGCGGCCGGCCCGATGCCACGCCCCACCGCCCCGGTCCGGCAGGCCTTGGCGCCGCTGTGGGGCCTGCCGTGGCCGACGCTGCTGCTGGACGCGCAGGCTCGCATCGCCGACGCCAACCCCGCCTTCGAGGCGCTCATCGGGCAGCGTGCCACGGCCCTGGCAGGGCAGGACCCGCTGTCGCTGCAGCAGCCGGCCGCCGAACGCGCCAATGAGCGCGCGGCCCGACTTCAGTGGCTCGAAGACGGCGGCCACGACGCCTTGGTCGGCAGCGCTCGCCGCCTCGTCGATGCCGACGGGCGTGAGCACTGGTTGCGTTGCCGCCTGAGCGTGCTGCCCGTCGGTCACGATCGCTGGCTGCTGGCGGTGTACGAGGATTGCGGCCCCGAGCGCGCGGCGCGTGTGCAGGCCGACCGCGCCACGCGCGAACTGGCGCAGTGGTTCGAACTCGGCCACGCCGGCATGCTGGTCTACGACGCGGCCGGTCTCGTGCTGCGTTCCAACCGCGCCTTTGAACGCC
>CALJUI010000310.1 GCA_937975735.1 uncultured Rubrivivax sp. | reverse complement strand
CGAGCGCGCGCAGGAAGGTCGCGGTGTGGCTGGTGCCGGCGCCGACCTCCATGTCATAGGGCTGCAGCAGCGCGCAGCCCTGCGCGTCCCAGTAGGACTGCAGCTTCAGGATGATCTGCTGGAACGTCAGCATGCGGGTCGGTTCGGCGTAAACCCCTGATTTTACGGGGCGAATCGCCGGCTACCCTGCGCCGCCATGACGACACAGCAACTCGTGCTCAGCCTGGTGCTGGCGACGATGGTCTTCGCGGTCGCGCTGGACCTGAAGCTCGAGGACTTCCGCCGGGTCGCCCGCATGCCCCGGTCGGTGGTCGCCGGCGAGCTGCCCCAGCTCGTGCTGCTGCCGGTGGCCACCTGGCTCGTGACGCTGGCGCTCGACCTGCCGCCCAATGTCGAGGCGGCGATGATCCTGGTCGCCTGCTGCCCCGGCGGGTCGCTGTCGAACTTCGTCACCCACTTCGGCCGCGGCAACACCGCGCTGTCGGTGACGCTGACCGCGGTGTCCTCGCTGCTCGCGCTGTTCCTGATGCCGTTCAACTTCACCTGGATGGTCGCCTCCAACCCGGCCACCGCGGGCTGGCTGCGCCAGCTCGAGATCGACCCGTCGGGCATCTGGTGGAGCCTGCTCGGCATCCTGGCGCTGCCGATGGCGCTCGGCCTGTGGTGCAACCACCGTCTGCCCCGGCTGACCGCGCGGATCCGCAGGCCGCTGGCGAACTTCAGCCTGGTCGCGCTGCTGGCCTTCATCGTCATCGGCCTGATCCGCGAGCGCCACCTGCTCAATGCGCAGATCCTGCCGCAGTTCACGATCGTGATCCTGCACAACGCGGCCGGCCTGGCCCTGGGCTGGCTGAGCGCGCTGGCCTTCCGGCTGCCGCGGCCGGACCGGCGCGCGATCACGGTCGAGGCCGGCATGCAGAACTCGGGCCTGGCGCTGGGCATCATCGCGGTGACCTTCGGCTCGGACCTGGGCATGGTCATCGTCGCCAGCCTCTGGGGCATCTGGCATATCGTGTCGGGCCTGACCCTGGCCACGATCTGGAGGACGAGCGATGCTCGACACGCTGTTTAAGGGCGCCACCGTCGTCGACGGCAGCGGCACCGAGCCGGTCACCGCCGACGTCGCGGTGAAGGACGGCCGCATCGTCGAGATCGGCCGGATCACGTCGGCGGCGAAGGAGAAGGTCGGCGCCGACGGCGCCTGGCTGGTGCCGGGCTTCGTCGACATCCACACCCACTACGACGGCCAGGCGACCTGGGATCAGACTTTCAGCCCCAGCATCCACCACGGCGTGACGACACTGGTGATGGGCAACTGCGGCGTCGGCTTCGCGCCGCGCGTGCCGGGGCGCGAGGCCGACCTGATCGCGCTGATGGAAGGCGTCGAGGACATCCCCGGCGTCGCGCTCGCCGAAGGCATCCGCTGGCGCTGGGAGCGCTTCCCGCAGTTCATGGACGCGCTCGACGCCATGCCGCACAGCCTGGACTTCCTGGTCCAGGTGCCGCACGACCCGCTGCGCATGGCGGTGATGGGCGAGCGCGCGGTCGCGCAGCAGGCGGCCACCGCCGACGACATCGCGGCGATGCGCCGGCTGCTGGCCGAGGCGCTGGACGCCGGGGCCGCGGGGTTCTCGACCGGCCGCACCGACAACCACCGCACCGCCTCCGGCCACGAGACGCCGTCGTCGGAGGCGGGCGCCGACGAGCTGACCGGCATCGTGGCGGCGTTCCAGGGCCGCGATCGCGGCGTCGTGCAGTTGGTGAGCGACTTCGACCTGATGCGCAGCCCGGACCGCTTCGACCCCGAGTTCGACCTCGTCGAGGCACTGGCCAAGGCCTCGGGCCGGCCGCTGTCGATGACCTGGCTGCAGCGCGACCCCGGCGGCGAGCAGTGGAAGGCGATCCAGGCGCGCGTCGAGGCGGCGGTCGCGCGCGGACTGCCGCTGTACCTGCAGACCGCCGCGCGCGGCATCGGCGTCATCATCGGCCTGGACGCGAGCTTCCACCCCTTCATGGGCTTCCCCGGCTACAAGGAGATCGCCGCACTGCCGCTGCCCGAGCGCGCGAAGGCGCTGCGCGAGCCGGCGCGCAAGGCGCGCATCCTGGCCGAGAAGAGCGAGCGCCTGGCCGGCGACGGCACGCCGATTCCGCCACTGGTCGACATCCTGCTCGCCCAGATCGAGCGCATCAGCGGCCGCATGTTCCCGCTCGCGAACGGTCCCGACGGCGAGCCCGACTACGAGCCCGACGTGATGCAGAGCTTCTTCGTTCGCGCCCAGCAGCGCGGCTGCAGCGCGCTCGAGGCCCTGTACGACCACTTCGCATCGGGCGACGGCGACGCGCTCGTCTACTTCCCGATCTTCAACTACAACGACGGCCACCTCGACACCGTGCGCCGGATGCTCGCCCATCCTCGCGCGCTGTTCTCGCTCGGCGACGCCGGCGCGCATGTCGGCACCGTCTGCGACGCGAGCTTCTCGACCTTCGTGCTGACCCACTGGGTGCGCGACCGAGCGCGCGACCGGCTGCCGCTGGCGCAGGCGGTGCAGATGCTGTCGGCGCGCAACGCCGACTACCTGGGCCTGGCCGACCGCGGACGGATCGCGCCGGGCCAGCGCGCCGACCTCAATCTGATCGACCCGGCGCGGCTGGCCGTCGGCACGCCCCGCCTGGTGCGCGACCTGCCGGCCGGCGGCAAGCGCTTCCTGCAGGTGGCGCGCGGCTACGTCGGCACCTGGGTCGCCGGGCAGGCGGTGCAGCGGGACGGCAGCGTCACCGAGGCGCGGCCCGGCCGGCTGGTCAGGCTGCAGAGCGCCGGCTGAGCGAAGCGACGCCAGCGACCACCGCCAACGCCAGCAGCAGCGGCGGCCACAGCCCGAAGCGCGACGCCCAGGCGGCGAAGGGCGTCAGCCCGTCGCGCGCCTGCACGGTGGCGGCGAGCACGCCGCGCCGCTGCGACGGCAGCGAATGCGTGACGGCGCCGCGATGGTCGATCACGGCCGTCGCGCCGGTGTTCGTCGCGCGCAGCATGGGCCGCTCGAACTCCAGGCTGCGCAGGCGCGAGATGTTCAGGTGCTGCGCGATCGCGATCGTGTCGCCGAACCAGGCGATGTTGCTGAGGTTGGCGAACACCGTCGGCGCGCCGGACGGGCCTGCGAAGCGGCGCGCCAGCTCCTCGCCGAACAGGTCCTCGTAGCAGATGTTCGGCGCGACCCGCTCGCCGCGGACCGGAAACGACGGCGCCGCCGGGACGCCACGGTCGAAATCGCCGAGCGGGATGTTCATCAGCTCGGTGAACCAGCGGAAGCCGGTCGGGATGAACTCGCCGAAGGGCACCAGGTGGTGCTTGTCGTAGCGGTAGGGCGGCGCGGCCGACAGCCCGACCACCGAGTTCGTGTAGCCGCGGTCGAAGTCGCCCAGCGGCACGCCGACCAGCGCCGCGCGCTCGCCTTCGGCGAAGTGCAGCTCCAGCGCCGCCCAGTAGCCGGGCGCGAAGTCCTCGAGCTGATGCGGCAGCAGCGGCACCGCGGTCTCTGGCGCGACGACGAGGTCGGCGCGGGCCGTCGTCAGCGCCTGCGACACCCAGGCCAGCGCCTGCGGCATCCGCTCGGCGGCGAACTTCTGGTCCTGCGCGACGCCGGTCTGCAGCAGCACGACGTCCAGCGTCGCGCCGGGCCGGCTGAAGGTCGCCGGCGGCAGCCAGGCCAGCGCGACGAGCGTCGCCGCCGACACGACGGCCGCGCG
Organism: uncultured Rubrivivax sp.; assembly: GCA_937975735.1. GTDB lineage: Bacteria > Pseudomonadota > Gammaproteobacteria > Burkholderiales > Burkholderiaceae_C > Rubrivivax. Next base: position 3,333 of record CALJUI010000310.1, on the reverse strand, counting down.
CCGACCACCGGCGGCCAGCGCCGCCAGCAGCGCCACCGCCGCGCCGATGCCGTAGACGCCGACCCAGGGCGCGAGCGCGGCGAGCGGGCCGTCGACCTGGGCGTAGCCGCTCGCCACCCAGGGGAAGCCGGTGAAGATGACGCCGCGGGCCAGTTCGGCCAGCAGCCACAGCGCGGCGAACAGCAACGGATCGGCCAGTGGCCGGCCGCGGCGCCAGCGGGCGTAGACCGCCATCGCCGCCGCCAGGTACAGCGACAGCGCCGCAGCCAGTGCGAACACCGCGATCGCGGCCAGCGGCCCCGGCAGGCCGCCGTAGCGGTGCATGCTGATGAACAGCCACCAGACGCCGGTGCCGAGCCAGGCGGTGCCGAACACCCAGCCCAGCCAGGCCGCGCGCGCCGGCGTCGCACGTCCGACCCGCCAGGCGAGCACGGCCGCCGCGCCGAGCGGCAGGATCCACCAGGCGGTCTGGACGAAGGCCAGCGTCTGCAGCGCAGCGAGCGCCGCGATCGCGAGGGTTTCGGCGGCCGCTCGTCGAGCCGGCTTCAACCGCCCTCGCCTTCGCTGGCGTGTTCGGCGTCCGGCACGCGGCTGACCCGGAACCAGCGCACGGCACCGCCTCGGGTGAGCATCACGACCAGGCGCAGCGGTCCGCAGTCGACCTGCTCGCCGCGCCGCGGCACCCGGCCGAACTCGTGGGCGACGAGGCCGCCGATGGTCTCGAAGCCGTCCTCGGGCAGTTGCACGCCGAAGGCGGCGTTGACGTCGGCGATCTCGGCGTCGCCGGCCACGCGGTAGCTGCCGTCGGCCATCGAGACGACGCCGCTGACCGCGTCCTCGTCGTCGAACTCGTCCTCGATCTCGCCGACGATCTCCTCGAGCACGTCCTCGATCGTGATCAGCCCGGCGGTGTTGCCGAACTCGTCGATCACGATCGCCAGGTGGTTGCGGTTGGAGCGGAAGTCACGCAGCAGCTCGTTGAGCCGCTTGCTCTCGGGCACGAAGACCGCCGGGCGCAGCAGCGTGCGCAGGTTCAGCTCGGGCGCGCGCTGCAGTTTCAGCAGGTCCTTGGCCATCAGAATGCCGATGATGTTGTCGCGCTGGCCCTCGTAGACCGGGAAGCGCGAGTGCCGCGTCTCGATGACGACGCCGAGCAGTTCGTCGTACGGTGCGTCGATGTCGAGCAGGTCCATGCGCGGCGCGGCGACCATCACGTCGCCGGCGGTCATGTCCGCCATGCGCAGCACGCCTTCGAGCATCAGCCGCGACTCGGGCTCGATCAGTTCGCGGTTCTCGGCGTCGGCCAGCGTCCGGATCAGTTCGTCCTTGCTGTCCACCCCGTGCGAGATGAACTCGATGATGCGTTCGAACAGGGTTCGCTTGTCCGCGCTGCCCGCGGAGGGCGGGCGCGCGGACCGGGACGGGTGCGGGTCGGACACGGGTCGCGGTGTCTGCGTTGGCTGGGACGGCCCGAGAATAACCCAGTCGCTTGACACGCCGGGGGGCTTGTCCCACAGTCTGCGGCCCCATCTTCCGGGCCCCGCCCGCTCCTGCGCACCGCCATGTCCCAAGGCCTCATTCCCGCCACCATCCTCACGGGCTTCCTCGGCTCGGGCAAGACCACGCTGCTCAAGCGCGTGCTGACCGAGGCCCACGGCCAGAAGATCGCCGTCATCGAGAACGAGTTCGGCGAGGAGAACATCGACAACGACATCCTGGTCGCCGACACCGAAGAGCAGGTGATCCAGATGAGCAACGGCTGCGTCTGCTGCACCATCCGCGAGGATCTCCGCTCGACGCTGGCCGACCTGGCCGAGAAGCGCCGCAAGGGCGAGCTCGCGTTCGACCGCGTGGTCATCGAGACCACCGGCGTGGCCGACCCGGGCCCGGTCGCGCAGACCTTCTTCATGGACGACGAGATCGCCGAGAGCTACCTGCTCGACTCGGTGCTGACCCTGGTCGACGCCAAGCATGCCGGCACCCAGCTCGACACCCGGCAGGAGGCGCGCCGGCAGGTCGGTTTCGCGGACCAGATCTTCATCAGCAAGTCCGACCTGGTCGGCGAGGCCGAGATCGATGCGCTTGTTCACCGCCTCAAGCACATGAACCCGCGCGCGCCGCAGCGCAAGGTGCATTTCGGCGAGGTGCCGATCGCCGAGGTCTTCGACCTGCGCGGCTTCAACCTCAACGCCAAGCTCGAGATCGACCCGGAGTTCCTGCAGGCCGACGATCACGATCACCACCACGACCACGACCACGACCACGACCACGGCGAGCACTGCGACCACCCGCACCACCATCACGCCCACGACGACGACGTGAAGTCCTTCGTCTTCCGCGCCAGCAGGGCCTTCAACCCGGCCAAGCTCGAGGACTTCCTCGGCGCCATCGTCCAGGTCTACGGTCCGAAGATGCTGCGCTACAAGGGCGTGCTGTACATGAAGGGCAGCGACCGCAAGGTGATCTTCCAGGGCGTGCACCAGCTCATGGGCAGCGACCTGGGGCCGAAGTGGGCGCCCGGCGAGGCCAAGGGCAGCAAGATGGTCTTCATCGGCATCGATCTGCCTCGCGACGTGCTGATGCAGGGCCTGGAGCAATGCCTCGTCTGAACCCCGGCGGTCGGGTGGAACCAGTGGCTACAATCCGCGCGCCGCACCCGGCCGGGTGTGATCAAATCCCTTCACGGCCTGGCCGGATGAACCCATGATCCGGCAGGCGAGGAGAAACGAGTGACCAAGACCGCGGCGAAGAGCCCTGCCCCGCGCAAGACGGTGGCCAAGAAGGCCCCGGCGCCGGCGCGCAAGGCCCCCGCGAAGGCGGCCAAGGCACCGGCCAAGCCGGTGGCCAAGAAGGCCGCGGCAAAGAAGTCCCCGCCGCCCAAGGCCGCCGCCAAGGCGCCGGCCGCCAAGACCAAGCCGGTTGCGAAGGCCGCGACCAAGAAGCCGGCGGCCAAGCCCGCCAGCAAGCCGGCGCCGAAGGCGCCGGCCCCCACCCCCGCGCCGGCGCCCGCCGCCGGCAACCGATTCACCGAACGCTTCGCCCCTGCGCAGCCTACGTCCCCGCCCGCCACCGCCCCGATGGAAGTGACCCAGAAGCCCGCCGCCAAGGTGGACCCGAAAATCGCGAACGCCTGGAAGACCAAGTCCGGCCGCGAACTGACCGAAGCCGAACTGCTCGCGATGCCCGAGGCGGAGTACATGCGCGACAAGCAGATTGATTTCTTCCGCGCCCGCCTGCAGGCGCAGAAGGACGACCTGCTGTCCAATGCCGGCGAGACCACCGAGCACCTGCGCGAGGACACGTCGATCGTGCCCGACCCGGCCGACCGCGCGA
>CALJUI010000309.1 GCA_937975735.1 uncultured Rubrivivax sp. | reverse complement strand
TCTTCGCCAGGTCTGCCACGCGGTTCCTCTCCGGCACGTGCTCTTCCTTCGGCGCGACCTCGGCCGGCGTCGTGTAGGTGCTCGGGCCGTCGTTGCGCTCGCCCCGGCGACCGCCGCGCGGCGCGCGCCAGCCGGCGCGGCCGCCGGCGCCGGTGTCGCCGCGCGTGCGCAGCGAGCGCTTCTTGGCATCGTCTGCCCAGCTGGACGAGAGCTTCTCGGACTTGATGTTCTTGCGGTCGCCGGACTTGCCCGGCCCCGCAGTGCTCGCACCCGGCGCACCCTTGGGCTTGTGGATCGTCCCGGTGATCGCCGCCTCGGGCTTGGGTTCCTCGGGCTTCTTGGCCACCATCGGCGCCTTGCGCGGCGTGGCCATCATCTCGCGGATCGCGGCGGCCTCGGCCTCGGCGGCCTTGCGGCGCTTCTCCAGATCGGCCTGACGCTGGGCTTCCTCGGAGTCCTTGTCGACGCTCTTGACGACGCGGCGCACGGCCTTGACCGGGGCGGCCTTCTTCGCCGGTGTTTCGGCGGTCGACGCTTCGGCGTCGGCCTTCTCCGCCTTATCGGCCTTCGCGCCCTTCTTCGCCGGCTTGGCCGCTGCCGCAGCAGCCTGCTCGGCCTCGGCCTTCGCCGCCGCCTCACGGGCATCGGCGGCAGCGCGCGCCTCGGCCTCCGCCGCCTCGCGGGCCTGCCGCTCCTGTTCCTCTCGCTGGCGACGGCTCTCGGCCAGCGCCTCTTCCTGGCGGCGCAACTCGTCGGCCTTCTTCTGGGCCTCTTCCTCGCGGCGCGCGAGTTCGGCCTCGGCGGCCGCGGCCTCGGCCGCGGCGTCCTCCTGGCTCTGGGTGTCGTCGCGCTTGACGAAGACGCGCTTCTTGCGCACCTCGACCTGGATCGTGCGCGCCTTGCCGCTGGAGTCGGCCTGCTTGATCTCCGATGTCGACTTGCGCGTCAGCGTGATCTTCTTGCGCTCGGTGCCGGCGGTGCCGTGCGACTCGCGCAGGAACTCGAGCAGGCGCTCCTTGTCGGACTCGGTCAGCTCGTCGGTGGGCGACTTCTTCGCGACGCCAGCCGACTCCAACTGCTCGATCAGCGTGGCGGCCGGGCGCTTGAGCTGCTCGGCAAACTGGGCGACGGTGGTCACGGCCATGTAGCGTTGTTCCTTGTTCGGTGGTCCGGCGGCGGGTTCAGGCGGTGAACCAGTGCTCGCGGGCCTTCATGATCAGATCGCGCGCCGCAGCGTCCTCGATGCCGGTCAGTTCGGTCAACTCGTCGACGGCCAGGTCGGCCAGGTCGTCGCGCGTGTGGATGTCGTTCTCGGCCAGCTTGGCCAGCAACTCCGGCGTCAGGCCCTCGAGGTCGCGCAGATCCTGCGACACCTCCTCGACCTTCTCCTCGCGCGCGATCTCCATCGTCAGCAGCGCGTCCTTCGCGCGGTTGCGCAGCTCGTGCACGGTCTCCTCGTCGAAGGCCTCGATGTCGAGCATCTCCTGCAGCGGGACGTAGGCCAGCTCCTCGAGGCTGGTGAAACCCTCGGCGATCAGGATGTCGGCGACCTCCTCGTCGACGTCGAGCTTCTCGACGAACAGACGGCGGCCGGCGTCGCTCTCCTCGGCCTGCTTGGCCTGCGACTCCTCGGCGGTCATGATGTTGATGCGCCAGCCGGTCAGCTCGGACGCCAGGCGCACGTTCTGGCCGCCGCGGCCGATCGCGATCGCCAGGTTCTCCTCGTCGACGACGACGTCCATCGCGTGGCGCTCCTCGTCCACGACGATCGACTCGACGTTGGCCGGCGCCAGCGCACCGATGACGAACTGCGCCGGGTCCTCCGACCACAGCACGATGTCGACGCGCTCGCCGGCGAGCTCGGTCGTCACGCCGTTGACACGCGAACCGCGCACGCCGACGCAGGTGCCGATCGGATCGACCCGGCGGTCGTGCGAGACGACGCCGATCTTCGCGCGCGAACCGGGGTCGCGGGCACAGCTCTTGATCTCGAGCAGGCCCTGCTCAATCTCGGGCACCTCGTGGCGGAACAGTTCGATCATGAACTGCGGACTGCTGCGCGACAGCATTATCTGCGGGCCTCGCTGGGTCGGATCGACGCCCAGGATGTAGGCGCGCACGCGGTCTCCCGAGCGCAGGTTCTCCTTCGGGATCATCTCGTTGCGGCGCAGCCGGCCCTCGACGCGTCCGCTCTCGACGATGATGTCGCCCTTGTCCAGGCGCTTGACGGTTCCGACGAAGATCTTCTCGCCGCGCGACATGTAGTCGTTGAGCAGCTGCTCGCGCTCGGCATCACGGATCTTCTGCAGGATCACCTGCTTGGCGGCCTGCGCGCCGATGCGGCCGATCGTCAGCGACTCGATCGCCTCCTCGATGTAGTCGCCTTCCTCGATGTCGGGGATCTGTTCCTGCGCCTCGAACAGCAGAATCTCGGCGTCGGGGATCTGCAGCCCGGCGTCGTTGGGCACCACGTGCCAGCGGCGGAAGGTCTCGTACTCGCCCGTCTCGCGGTCGATCGACACGCGGATGTCGACCTCACCCCCGTGCAGCTTCTTCGTCGCCGAAGCGAGCGCGGCCTCGACCGCCTCGAACACGACCTCGAGCTCGACGCTCTTCTCGCGCGAGATGGCATCCACCAGCATCAGCATTTCGCGGTTCATTGATCCAGACCTCCATCGACCCCGGCGGCTTCGCGCGGCGGTCTCGCCGCCGTCTGACCGCCCTTGCCTTTTCGCTTGAAATCCACCACCGGCACCAGGCGCGCGTCGCGCACCTCGTCGAACCGGAAATCGAGCGTCAGCTCGACCTTGCCGTCCTTGAACAGCAGGCGCCATCCCTCGTCCGCCGCCTCGAGCACGCCGCGCCAGTTCTTTCGGCCCTGGAACGGCAGCTTCAGGGTGATCGCCACCTCCTGCCCGGCGAAGCGCTGGAAGTCGGCTTCGCGGCGCAGCGGCCGATCCAGCCCTGGCGAGGACACCTCCAGGCGCTGGTAGTCGAGGCCGTCGACCTCCAGCGCGAGCTGCAGCTGCCGGGTCACGAGTTCGCAGTCCTCGACGGTCACGAACTCGCCCTGATCCGGCGCCGCACCGGGCTCGGCGTGGCGCGAGCGATAGGTCCGGCCCGGCACACGGTCGATCGTCACCCGCAGCAGGCCCCTTGCCGCGTGTTCGATGTCGACCAGGTCATAGCCCAGTCCGGTGACGGTGTTCTCGACCGTTTGCTGCCAGCTCATCGTGACCTTGTCCGTACTCCCGTGCGCCCTTCGCGCCCTCGTCTTCCTGTCGTTCGCCCTGTCCGACTGCCCCGATCGCCTGCGCGAGCAGGCCCCAAAGTGGCCCGAGCAAAAAAAATGGGCAGGAGGGCCCGCCCACGCTTCTTATTTCGGGAACAGAGCATTATAGCCCGCGTCAATCACCCCGGGCAAGACGGGCGCGCCCCCGGCGCCGAGCGTGCCAGAATTCTGCCTCTGAACACGACGGAGCCACCATGGGATTCCTCGCCGGCAAGCGCCTGCTCATCACCGGACTGTTGT
>CALJUI010000308.1 GCA_937975735.1 uncultured Rubrivivax sp. | reverse complement strand
TGCTCGGTGGCCCGGTGGTGGCCGCCGTGGTCGCCACGGCCGGACTGCGCGCGCGACTGCCGGGCTGGTGGCGCACGCCGCGCGCCGCGATGGTGGAGGCGGCACGTCGTCATGCCGACTTCCCGCTGCTCAACACACCGCATGCCTTCCTGGGTGCGCTGCAGGACACGGTGTCGATTGCGGTCATTGCGCATTGGCTCGGACCCGCGGCGGCGGGCTTCTGGGGGCTGGCTTTGCGCTACTTGAAGGCGCCGGCCACGCTGGTCGGCGCGGCCGTTTCGCATGCGCTTTATCCGGCGCTGGCGGCGGCCGGCGAGCCGACGACGGCATCGCGCGCCGAACTGCGGCGCGTGATGGCGGTGCTGGCGGCGATCGCCGTGCCGCTGGGCGCGACACTGTGGCTGCTCGGCCCCTGGCTGTTCCGCACCGTCTTCGGCGAGCCCTGGGAGGCCGCCGGCGAACTGGCGCGTGCGCTGGCGTTGTACATCGGCGTGCACTTCGTCGCCTCGCCGCTGTCGGTGGTCACGCTCGCCTGGCGGGCGCAGGCCTGGGCATTGCGTCTGGCGCTGGTCGGCCAGGGACTGTTCGTCGCGGCGCTGGCTTCCGGACTGGCGATCGCCGGACTCGAAGGCGCCGGCTGGGCCGTGTCCGGCGCGATGCTGCTCTACTTCGGCTGGTTCTTCTGGCGGCTGGCCACTTGGCCGGTGGTGCCGGACACAGAGGGGGCGGGTGGATGAAGGCATCTTGGTGGCGCCGCTGGACGCTGCAGGGCAAGCGGCTACTGTCGCGCGCCGGCGGGCCGCGGGTGGTCGGCGGCTGGGTGCGCGGCGACGGCGAGTACCTGCCGAACACGCGCGTGAGCAACACGAGCTTCTGCTTCGCGCCAGAGAAGCTGCAGATCGACGACCATGTGTTCGTCGGCCACTTCAGCGTGCTCGACGCGACCTACGGCCTGACGATCGGTGAAGGCACGCAGATCGGCTTCTTCACCGGCATCTTCACGCACTCGAGCCATGTCGCGATCCGCCTGTACGGCCGCGCCTACGTCGACACGCCCGACAAGCTCGCCTACTTCACCGCGCCGGTGTCGATCGGGCCCTACTGCTTCATCGGCGCGCACGCGACGCTGCTGCCAGGCACCACCCTCGGCCGCGGCTGCCTGGTCTCGGCCTACAGCCTCGTCAGCGGCTCGTTCGACGACTTCTCGATCATTGCCGGCAACCCGGCGAAGAAGGTCGGCGACACGCGGCGCCTCGACGCACCTCATTTGAAGCGTCATCCCGAGCTGCGCGAGCACTACACCTCCTGGTCCGGGGACGCCGGTGAACCGCCGCCGGAAGCCTGATCGCATGCGCATCGCGCTGATCGGCGACGGCGACAGCCCACACCTGCTGAAGTGGGCGCGCGCGCTGGCCGCCGAACCCGGGATCGAGCTGTGGGCGGCGTCGAGCCGCGGCTTCATGGCTGGCTTCGATGCGGCCGTGCCGCCGTCGCGCCGGCTGGCGCTGGACACCGAGCCCGACGCCGCCGGCGGCAACGTCGCGCTGCTGCGCCGGCTGCCGGCATTGGCGCGCTGGCTGCGCCGGGTCGACGCGGATTGGCTGCACGCGCATTACTTGAGCTCGCATGGCACGCTGGCCTGGCTGGCCCGACGGCTCTGGCGACTGCGCGCGCGCTTGGCCGGGTCGGCCTGGGGCAGCGACATCCTGCTGACGCCGCTGCAGTCGACGGTGATGCGCGTGCTGACGTCGCGCGTGCTGGTCGCCTGCGACGTGACGACGAGCGACTCCGAACACATGGCCGGCCGGATGCGCATGCTCGGCGCGCGCGAGGTGATGGTCTTTCCCTTCGGCCTCGAAGCGATGCCGCCCGAGCCCGGCTCGAAGGAACCGGCGCTGTTTTTCACCAATCGTGGCCTGGAGCCGATCTACGCGCCGCAGCGTGTGTTGACGTTGTTTGCTGGATTGGATTGGCCCGAGGCCCGGCTGGTCATCGCCAACGACGGCTCGCTGCGCGAGACACTGATCGAGCAAACCGCCGCCAAAGGGCTCGGCGACCGGGTTCGATTCGTCGGCCGGCTGCCGGCCGAGGAGCAGGCGCAGTGGTACGCCCGGGCGCAGTGGTTCCTGAGCCTGCCGACGAGCGACTCCACCTCGGTGTCGGTGCTCGAGGCGATGGCGCATGGCTGCATCCCGCTGCTGAGCGAGTTGCCGGCCAACCGCGAGCTGGTCGGTGGCGGTGACCGTGGGCTGATCGTCGGCGACGGCGCCACGTTGCGCCGTGCCGACCTGCAGCCGCTGCTCGACCGCGCGCTGTCGATCGCCGCAGCCAACCGACAATGGGTGCAGTCCAACGCGCTGTTCGCTCCGGCGGTGCGGCGATTCGTCGAACGACTGCGGCAGCCGCCGTCCGCATGAACATCCTGCTGCTCAACCACTACGCCGGCACGCCTGAGCTGGGCATGGAGTTCCGGCCCTACTACCTGTCACGCGAATGGGTCCGTGCCGGCCACCGCGTGCTGATCGTCGCGGCGGACTTCTCGCACGTGCGCGCGCGCCAGCCGACCGCCGGCGACGAGACGATCGCCGGCATCGCCTACCGCTGGCTGCCGACGCCGCGCTACCAGGGCAACGGCGTCGGCCGGCTGCGCAACATCGCCGCCTACCTTCGCGGCGTCTGGCGCGACACGCCGAGGTTGCTGGCCGAGTTCGCGCCCGACGTGGTGATCTCGTCGAGCACCTACCCGATGGACTTCTGGGTCGCGCGGCATATCGCCCGCCGCGCCGGCGCGACGCTGGTGCACGAGATCCACGACCTGTGGCCGCTGTCGCCGATCGAGCTGAACGGCATGTCGCGCTGGCACCCGTTCGCGCTGCTGTGCCAGGCGGCCGAGAACGCCGCCTGCCGCGACGCCGACGTGATGATCTCGATGCTGCCCAAGGTGCACGAGCATCTCGCGGCGCACGGCCTGGATCTGCGCAAGCTCCATATCGTGCCCAACGGCATCGATCCGCAGGAGTGGGCGGGCAGCGCGCCGCCGCTGCGCGACGATCTTGCCCGGGCGATCGCCGCCGCCCGCGCGGCCGGCCGCTGCGTGGTCGGCTATGCCGGCTCGATGGGCCTGCCGAACGCGCTGGACACGCTGCTCGACGCCGCCGCGCTGCTGCGCGACGAGCCGATCGAGTTGATGCTCGTCGGCGGCGGCCACGAGCGCGAACGGCTCGGCCGCCGGATCGCCGACGAGGGCCTGGCCCGCGTGCGCCTGTTCGAACCGGTGCCCAAGCCGATGGTGCCGTCCTTGCTGGCGGCGCTGGACGTGGCCTACATCGGCTGGCAGCGCGTGCCGATCTACCGCTTCGGCATCGGGCCGAACAAGCTGATGGACTACATGATGGCCGGCTGCGCGGTGCTGCACTCGGTCGAGGCCGGCAACGACCCGGTCGCCGAAGCCGGCTGCGGGCTCACGGTGGCCCCCGAGTCGGCGCCCGCGGTGGCCGACGGGCTGCGCCGTCTGGCCGCGATGACCCCCGAAGCGCGCCGTGCGATGGGCGAGCGCGGCCGCGCCTTCGTGCTCGCCGAGCGGACCTACCCGGTGCTGGCGCGGCGCTTCCTGGAGGCATTGCGATGAGCGCCGAGACCGACGCGGTGCGCGAGCGCTATGCGCGCCGTGACGACGCCGACCCGCGCTATCACATCCTGCGCCCCGAGGTGGTCGCGATGCTGCACGAGCGCCAGCGTGCGCTGCTGCGGATGTTCGTGCGGCATGGCCGGCAGGAGCTGTCGTCACTGCGTGCGCTGGAGGTCGGCTGTGGCAGCGGTGGGAATCTGCTCGAACTGCTGCGGTTCGGCTTCGCGCCCGAGCACCTGCGCGGCATCGAGCTGCTGCCCGAGCGCCATGCGATGGCGCGCGAGCGCCTGCCGGCCGCCACCGACCTCTGGCTGGGCGACGCGTTGCAGGCCGACGTGGCACCGGCCAGCCAGGACCTGGTGCTGCAGTCGACCGTCTTCTCGTCGCTGCTCGATGAGCGCTTCCAGCAGGAGCTGGCCGCGGCGATGTGGCGCTGGCTCAAGCCGGGCGGTGCGATCGTCTGGTACGACATGGCGGTGAATAATCCGCGCAACGCCGACGTGCGCGGCCTGCCGCCGACGCGCATCCGCGCGCTGTTCCCGCAAGGACAGGCCGATGTCCGCCGGATCACGCTGGCGCCGCCGCTGGCACGCGCGGCGTGCCGGGTCCACCCGGGCCTGTACGCCGTGTTCAACTGTCTGCCGCTGCTGCGCACCCACCGCCTGGCCTGGATCGAGAAACCGCTGTGACCGCCCCCTTCCTGCCCTTCGCCTTGCCCGACATCGGCGACGACGAGATCGCCGAGGTGGTCGATTCGCTGAAGAGCGGCTGGATCACCACCGGCCCGAAGGCGCGCCGCTTCGAGACCGACTTCGCCGCCTTCCTCGGCGACAACGCCCTGCACTGCATCGCGGTCAACTCGGCCACCGCCGGGCTGCACCTGGCGCTGGAGGGCCTGGGCATCGGCCCCGGCGACGAGGTCATCACGACGACCCACACCTTCACCGCCACCGCCGAGGTCGTGCGCTACCTCGGTGCCGACGTGCGGCTGGTCGACATCGATCCGGCGATGCTGAACATCGACCCCGCGGCGGTCGAGGCGGCCGTGACGCCGCGCACGAAGGCCATCATCCCGGTGCACTACGCGGGGCTGGCCGCCGACATGCCGGCGATCCTGGACATTGCCCGTCGCCACGCCCTGAAGGTGGTCGAGGACGCCGCCCACGCGCTGCCGACGACGGTCGGCGGCGCGCTGGTCGGCACCTTGGCCAGCGACGCATCGGTGTTCAGCTTCTACGCCAACAAGACGATCACGACCGGCGAGGGCGGCATGCTCGTCACGCGCGATCCGGCGCTCGCCAGGCGCGCGATGGTGATGCGCCTGCACGGCATGAACCGCGACGCCTTCGACCGCTTCACCGCCAAGGTGCCGAGCTGGGCCTACGACATCGTCGCACCGGGCTTCAAGTACAACCTGACCGACATCGCCGCGGCGATCGGCCTGCACCAGCTGAAGAAGGCGCGGGCCTTCCAGCAGCGCCGCGCACGGATCGCCGCCGCCTACGACGCGGCCTTCGCAGGGATGCCGCTGCTCACGCCGCCGGGTTCACCGGCGGGCGAGACCCATGCCTGGCACCTGTACGTGCTGCGGCTGGCCGACGATGCCGGCGTCGACCGCGACCGCTTCGTCGAGCGCCTGTTCGACCAGGGCGTCGGCGCCAGCGTGCACTACATCCCGCTGCACCTGCAGAGCTACTGGCGCGATCGATACGCCCTGACGCCGGCGATGTTCCCGCACAGCCAGCGCGCCTACGAGCGCATGCTGAGCCTGCCGATCTACACGCGCATGAGCGACGCCGACGTCGAGCGCGTGATCAGTGCGGTGCGCCGCGCGCTGGCCGGATGAGCGCTTCCGCACGGCCGCTCCGAAGGAAGCGCTCCGTCTCGCTTGGCGGGACCGCGCGCAGCGCGAGGGTGCACCAGTGACCATGGCCAAGCGGCTGTTCGACGTGGCCGGCGCGGCGCTGGCCCTCGCGCTGCTGTCGCCGTTGCTGCTGCTGCTGGCGCTGGTCGTCCGGCTCGACTCGCCCGGCCCGGCGCTGTACCGGCAGGAGCGCATCGGCCGCCATGGCCGGCCGTTCCGGATCCACAAGTTCCGCACGATGGTCGACGGGGCCGGCGGGCTGCCGATCGCGGTCGGCGCCGACCCGCGCATCACCCGCGCCGGCCGCTGGCTGCGCCGCACGCGGCTGGACGAACTGCCGCAGTTCATCGACGTGCTCATGGGCGACATGAGCCTGGTCGGACCGCGTCCGGAGGTGCCGCGCTACGTCGCGCTGTACCCGCCGGCGCTGCGCGAGCGCGCGCTGGCGGTGCGCCCCGGCATCACCGACCCGGCGTCGCTCGACTTCCTCGACGAGAGCGACCGCCTGGCCCGCGCCGCCGACCCGGAGCGCGAGTACGTCGAGGTGATCCTGCCGAGGAAGCTGCAGGCCGCCGCCGACTACGCCGACCGCGCCACGTTGTGGACCGACCTGCAGGTGCTGGCGCGCACGCTGCGGGTGCTGCTGGGGCGGTCGGGATGACGACGGCGCCGACCGGCTGGCACCGGCTGGACCTGTTCCTGGCGCGGCTGCGCCCGCATCGCGAGCCGCTGTCGCTGGCGATCGACGCGGTGGTGATCGTCGCCTGCTGGAACGTCACCTACCTGTTCCGGCTGGGTTTCGAGCGCTGGATCTCGGCGCGGCCGGACTACGACGGTTATGTCATCGCCGGCATCGTGCTGGCCTACCTGGCCGCCTTCGTCGCCTTCAAGGTGCCGCAGAGCCTGTGGCGCTTCTCGGGCTTCGGCGAGGTGCAGCGGCTGACGATGGCCTGCGCGCTGGCCGGCGTCGTGTCGGCGGCGGTCGTGATGGGCCTCGGGCTGGCCAAGGTGCCGCGTGCGGTGCTGGCGTTGCACCCGGTGGTCACGCTGATGGGCGTGGTGCTGGTGCGCATCGCCTACCGCATGCTGTACGAGCACGCGCGCCGACGCATCACTGGCAGCGACCGCGAGATCCGCCGCGCCATCGTGCTGGGCGCAGGCACCGCGGCGCGGCGGCTGCTGGCCGGCATCCACGAGCAGGGCTGGATCGTGCTCGGCCTGCTCGACGACGATCCCGGCAAGCAGGGCGCGCGCATCGCCGGCGTGCCGGTGCTCGGGCCGATCGAGGCGGTGCGCGAGGCGAGCGTCCGCGGCGCGGCGACGCACGTCATCGTCGCGCTGTCCGCGGCGACGCCGGCGCAGCGCCGGCGTGCGCTGGACCTCGCGGCCGCGTCCGGTCTGCCGGTGCTGACGGTGCCCACCGCCGACGAACTGCGCGACGGCAAGACCACCGTCGAGCGCCTGCGCGAGATCGAGCCCGAGGACCTGCTCGGCCGCGAGCCGGTGCAGCTCGACGAGGCCGGCATCGGCGAAGCGCTGCGCGGCAAGGTCGTGCTGATCACCGGCGCCGGCGGCAGCATCGGCAGCGAGCTGTGCCGGCAGGTCGCGCGCTTCGCCCCGGCGCGGCTGGTGCTGGTCGAGCTGTCGGAGTTCAACCTCTACACGATCGAACAGGACCTGGGTGAGCGCTTCCCGGCGCTGGAGCGGGTCTGCCTGATCGGCGACGTGAAGGACCGCGACGCGCTGCGCGCGATCTTCGCCGAGTGGCACCCGCAGGTGGTCTTCCATGCCGCCGCCTACAAGCACGTGCCGCTGATGGAGCAGCACAACGCCTGGGCCGCGCTGCGCAACAACACATTGGGCACGTACTACGCGGCGTTGGCCGCGGCCGAGGCCGGCGCCGAGCGCTTCGTGCTGATCAGCACCGACAAGGCGGTCAACCCGACCAACGTGATGGGGGCGACCAAGCGGGCGGCGGAGATGGTGGTGTCGCAGATGGCCGCCGACCACCTGGGCACGCGCTTCATGGCGGTGCGCTTCGGCAACGTGCTGGGCAGCAGCGGTAGCGTGATCCCGAAGTTCAAGGAGCAGATCGCCGCGGGCGGCCCGGTGACCGTCACGCACCCGGACATCATCCGCTATTTCATGACGATCCCCGAGGCCGCGCGGCTGGTGCTGCAGGCCGCGGCGATCGGCGACAGCGGCCAGGTGCTGGTGCTCGACATGGGCGAGCCGGTGAGGATCGTCGACCTGGCGCGGCAGCTGATCCGGCTGGCCGGGCATGCCGATGGCGAGATCGGCATTGAGTTCACCGGGCTGCGGGCGGGGGAGAAGCTGTACGAGGAGTCGCTGGCCGATGACGGCCGCACGCTGCCGACGCCGGTGCCGGCGCTCCGGCTGGCGGTGCTGGCCTCGGCCCACGAG
>CALJUI010000307.1 GCA_937975735.1 uncultured Rubrivivax sp. | reverse complement strand
GAGTGCGCGAAGGCCGCCGAGGTCATCGCCCGCAGCCCGGCCTGCGACCCCGCCACCGGCGGCGAGCCGATGATCTTCCTGAACATCGGCGAGCCCGACTTCACCGCGCCGCCACCGGTGGTCGCAGCTGCCGAGGCCTGCCTGCGCGAAGGCCGGACCCAGTACACCCAGGCCACCGGCGAGCCCGAATTGCGTGAGCGCATCGCCGCCTGGTACCAGGACCGCTTCGGCCTGCACGTCTCGCCGCAGCGCATCGTGGTCACCGCCGGCGCGTCGGCGGCACTGCAACTGGCCTGCCTGGCGCTGTTCGAGGCCGGCGACGAGGTCCTGATGCCGGACCCGAGCTACCCCTGCAACCGCCACTTCGTCGCCGCCGCCGGCGCCCGCGCGCGGCTGCTCGCCAGCGACCCGGCACGCCGCTTCCAGCTCGACGCCGGGATGGTCCGCGCGCACTGGACCGCGGCCACCCGCGGCGTGCTGCTGGCCTCGCCGTCGAACCCCACCGGCACGTCGATCGCGCGCGCCGAGATGGCGGCCATCGCCGAGGCCGTGCGCGAGCGCGGCGGCGTCACCATCGTCGACGAGATCTACCTCGGCCTGAGCTTCGACGAGGCTTTCGGCCAGAGCGCGCTGTCGCTCGGCGACGACGTCATCTCGATCAACAGTTTCTCCAAGTACTTCAGCATGACCGGCTGGCGGCTGGGCTGGATGGTGCTGCCGCCGGCGCTGGTGGCGCCAGTCGAGAAGCTGGCGCAGAACCTCTACATCTGCCCCTCCACATTGGCCCAGCAGGCGGCGCTGGCCTGCTTCGAGCCGGCATCGATCGCCGAGTACGAGCGCCGGCGTGCGGAATTCCGGCACCGCCGCGACCTCGTCGTGCCGGCGCTGCGCGAGATGGGCCTGCCCGTGCCGGTGACCCCGGACGGCGCCTTCTACGCCTGGGCCGACTGCAGCGCCTTCGCCGCCAGCAGCTGGGACTTCTGCTTCGACATGATGGAGCGCGCCCACGTCGCGCTGACCCCGGGGCGCGACTTCGGCCCGGCCAACGCCGACCGCCACTTCAGGCTGTCCTTCTCGAGCTCGATGGCGCAGCTCGAGACCGCGCTGGAACGCCTGCGACAGTCGCTGCCCCGCCACGCAAACGTGTCCGGGCGATAACCAGGACGCGTTCGCCGGGCTTTTCGTTGCATGTGGGCACCACGCCGCGGGTAAGCTGCCGGGTCGTGGCACACCAACCCTCATCGCCGGAGACGCTTTCGGGCGCGCCGTCCGAGTTCGCCGACACGGTGGCCTCTGCGCCGCCGCTGCAGGACTCGGGCGTGCCCGAGTTCGCCGCCAGCGGCGATGAGGACGATCCCGACGCGCAGGACGAGCCGACGCTGTCGCACATCGGCCGCTATGCGCTGAAGCGGCCGCTGGGCGTCGGCGGGCTGGGCACGGTCTACGAGGCCTGGGACCCGATGCTGTCGCGCACGGTCGCCGTCAAGACCCTGCAGTTCGCCGCCGAGTCGCCGCTGCGCGCCTCGCTCGACGGCCTGTTCCTGAACGAGGCCCGCGCGATCGCCGGGCTGAACCACCCGCACATCGTCACCGTGCACGACGCCGGCCTGTCGCCGCAGGGCGTCTACATCGCGATGGAGCGCCTGCACGGTCGCGACCTGCGCCAGGCGCTGGCGCACGGCTGGCGGCCATCGCCGGCGGCGGCGGCGCAGCTGACCCGGCGCGTCGCCGACGCGCTGGCCTACGCCCACGCCCGTGGCGTCATCCACTGCGACATCAAGCCGGGCAACATCTTCCTGTCGAACAAGGGCAAGCCGACGGTGCTGGACTTCGGCATCGCCCGCGTGGCCCACGGCGCCGCGGTGCCGGCGCTCGACGGCGTCGTCGCCGGCTCGCCCCACTACCTGGCGCCCGAGCAGCTGACCGGGATCGCGTTCGACGAGCGCGCCGACATCTATGCGCTCGGCGTCGTGCTCTACGAGATGCTGACCGGCCGCAAGGCCTTCGGCGGCGACTCGCTGGAGCAGATCACCAGCGCCGTGCTGCACGGCAATCCGGCGCCGGCGCTGACGGCGGAGGAGCGCGGGCGGATGCGAGAGCGGCGCGAGGAGCGGGGGCTGGACGGTGGCGGCGGCAGGGGTGGATTTGGACCGGGTGGGTTTGGACCGGGTGGTCCGCGCGCCTAGGGCGGCGCGGTCGTGAGCGTTCCGCTG
>CALJUI010000306.1 GCA_937975735.1 uncultured Rubrivivax sp. | reverse complement strand
GCCCGGCGAGATGATCGGCCTGGTCGGCCACAGCGGCTCGGGCAAGAGCACGCTGGTGAACCTGATCTGCCGCTTCTACGACGTGACCGACGGCAGCATCCGCGTCGACGGCACCGACCTGCGGCGCTTCGGCGTCGCCGACTACCGGCGCCACATCGGCCTGGTGCTGCAGGAGCCCTTCCTGTTCTTCGGCACGATCGCCGAGAACATCGCCTACGGCAAGCCGGACGCGACGCGGCAGGAGATCGTCGCCGCCGCGCGCGCGGCGCACGCGCACGAGTTCATCCTGCGCCTGCCGCTGGGCTACGACAGCCTGGTCGGCGAGCGCGGCCAGGGCCTGTCCGGCGGCGAGCGCCAGCGCATCAGCATCGCGCGCGCGCTGCTGATCGATCCGCGCATCCTGATCCTCGACGAGGCCACGTCCTCGGTCGACACCGAGACCGAGCAGGAGATCCAGAAGGCGCTCGACAACCTGGTGCAGGGCCGCACGACGATCGCCATCGCGCACCGGCTGTCCACGCTGCGCCGCGCCGACCGGCTGGTCGTGATGGACCGCGGCCGCATCGTCGAGGTCGGCCCGCACGACGAGCTGATCGCGCGCCAGGGCGCCTACTGGCGGCTGTACGAGGCGCAGGCGCGGCAGGTCGACCAGGACGAGACCGATCTGGCGGCTCGCATCGTGCCGCCGCCGGCGCCGGCGCTGCACCCGGCGGGCACGCCATGAAGCTGCACCGCGATGCCCACGGCCGGCTGGTGCTGGCGCTGGCCGACGGCACCGTCCACGAGGGCGTGCTGCCAGTGCGCGCGTTTCCGCTCAGCGCGCCCGACGAAGGGCTGTCCTTGGTCGGCCCCGATGGCCGAGAAAGACAGTGGGTCGATCGGCTGGATGAGTTGCCCGCCGAATCGCGTGCCTTGGTCGACGAGTTCCTCGCCGCGCAGGAGTTCATGCCCGAGATCCTGGCGCTGCGCGAGGTCTCGACCTTCTCGACGCCGAGCACCTGGCAGGTCGACACCGACCGCGGCCCGACGCAGTTCGTGCTGAAGGGCGAGGAGGACATCCGCCGGCTGCCGGGTGGCGGCTTGCTGGTCACCGACAGCCACGGCATCGGCTACCGGATGCGCGAGCCGCGCACGCTCGACCGCCGTTCGCGGCGGCTGCTCGAACGATTCCTCTGAGCCGCCGTGCACGGAACCCGCGCGCGCGCACTCGTCATCGGGTTGGGGGCGTTGGCGCTGACGGCCTGCGCCACCGCGCCGCGGCTGCTGCACAACTCGCTCGGCATGGCCTTCGTGCTGGTGCCGGCCGGCCATTTCACGATGGGCAGCGAGGAGTCGGCGGCGTCGCTCGCGCGCGACTTCCCCCAGCTCGAACGCGAGCGCTTCGCGCTGCTCGCCGACGAGGCCCCGGCGCACGAGGTGCGGATCACGCGCGCCTTCTGGCTCGGCCGGCACGAGGTCACGGTGGCGCAGTTCCGCCGCTTCGTCGAGGCCTCGGGCCACGTGCCCGAATCGATCGCCGACGGCACCGGCGGCTACGGCTTCGACCCGGCCCATGCGGCGTCGAGGGCGCAGCGCGGCGACGCCTTCGCCGGCCGTGACCCGCGCTGGTCCTGGCAAGACCCGGGCTTCCCGCAAGGCGACGACCACCCGGTGGTCAACGTGAGCTGGCGCGACGCGGTGGCGATGGCCGCCTGGCTGAGCCGCACCGAGGGCCGCCGCTACCGGCTGCCGACCGAGGCCGAGTGGGAGTACGCCTGCCGCGCCGGCACGACGACCCGGTATTCGAGCGGCGACGATCCGCGAACGCTGGCGACGGTCGCCAACGTGTTCGACCTCGACGCCGCTGCCGACTGGCCGCGCTGGGCCGCGCAGGCGCTGCCGCGGCGCGACGGCTGGCGCTTCACGGCGCCGGTCGGAAGCTTCGCGCCGAACGCCTTCGGCCTGCACGACCTGCACGGCAACGTCTGGGAGTGGGTGGCCGACTGGCACGACGACGACTACTACGCAAGGTCGCCGGTCGACGACCCGCCCGGCCCGGCCGACGGCACCGTGCGCGTGCGGCGCGGCGGGTCCTGGCACACCTGGCCGTTCTACGCGCGCTGCAGCTACCGCAACTGGAACGCGGCGTCGACGCGCTACACATTGGTCGGCTTTCGGCTGCTGCTCGAAGAGCGCTGAGCGCGGCCCCTACACTGGCGCGCCGATGGATTCGCACCCTGCCCTTCCCGTCACCGACGCCCCGGAGACCCGCGCCGGCTGGCGCGGGCACCTGAGCCTGCACTACCGCCGCGACGGCGATCGCACCACCGCGCACGACCGCCACGACGGCCCGCTGCGCGTCTTGCAGCGCCTGTACCCGGAAGGGCCGGCCGTCTGCCACCACGTGCTGGTGCACCCGCCCGGCGGCATCGTCGGCGGCGACCGGCTGGCGATCGACGTCCGCCTCGACGCCGGCAGCCACGCGCTGATCACGACCCCCGGCGCGACGCGCTTCTACCGCAGCGAGGGCGCGACCGCGACGCAGTCGGTCACCGCGCAGGTGGCCGCCGGCGCCAGGCTCGAATGGCTGCCGCTGGAGACGATCGCCTTCGACGGCTGCCGCGCCGAGAACCGCATGCGCTTCGAACTCGCGCCCGGCGCGCAGATGATCGGCTGGGACCTGCTCGCGCTCGGCCTGCCGGCGGCCGACGCGGCGTTCCGGCACGGGCACTACCTGCAGCACCTGGAACTGCCCGGCGTGTGGCTCGAGCGCGGCCGGGTCGACGCGAGCGACCGCCGGCTGCTCGACTCGCCGCTCGGCTGGGCCGGGCGCAGCGTGCTGGCCACCGCCTGGTTCGCCGCCGGCGAAGCGCTAGCCCCGGCGCTGCGCGAGGCGCTGCAGACGGCCGCGCAGCAAGGCACGGACGACGAGCGGGTCGTCGGCGGCGTCAGCAGTCCGCACGACGAGGTGGTCGTCTGGCGCGGTCTGGCCCATCGTGTCGAGCCTTTGATGCAACGGCTGACGGCGCTGCGCTCGGCGTGGCGGCAGGCGGCCTGGGGCATGGCGGCGAACCCGCCGCGGATCTGGCAGACCTGAAGCAGCGGCACCCAGCTTCGCGGCAATGGCGTCTCGATCTACGAGAACCCGCCGAACGATCCGACCCGCGTGTCAAGGGGACCCCTGTCAGACCTGGCAGGCAGGAAACCACCGTTGCTGGCGCAATGGCTGCAGAGAACGATCCGGACCAAGGGAGGCGAATCAGACCTCTCACCTTCCCGCGGCACCCACTGGGCGTCCTAGGGAAGGGCCTGCCAGGGGAGGAAATCGCATGTCTATCCGCCATCCTTCGCACCGACGTACCGGGGCGCATGCGCCGACGAGAAGGCTCTTCCGGACCGTCTTGATGCCATGCGTCGTGCTCGCGTGCATCGCGGTCGGGCACACGGCCTATGCGCAGGGCTGCAGCCGAACAGGAGACGGCGAAGACCCGTCACCTCGCAGCGAACAAGACAGCCAGCGCGACAGCGTCCGGTCCACTTGGGCGATGGATAGTCAGAGCCGGGAGGATCGCGTCTCAGCCATTCACGGCTTTCGCCCGGCCAGGGACGGCGACCTGCTCTTCATGTCTTGGCGCAATGCCGCCATCGAGCGCGGCCGTCGCGCCGCCGAGCGCCAGATGGAGATCGACTCCTGGGGTGCCACCGGAAAAGACCAGGACACCAGGCCAGGCACCTCCGTCAAGGCCAGGCCCGCAGCGGCCAACAACAGCGACGCGACACCGACGCTGTCGCATCCGATGACCTGCTCCGGCGTGATCGTCGCCACCGGCGAGCAGACCGTGACCACGACGGATGCCAGCATGCACGGCCTGTATGCGATGGGCATTCACCGTCGCTATCGCAGCAGCGACGTGGTCGGTGCGTTCTTCGGCGCGCGCTGGCTGTCTGCCCTCGATCCTCACCGAGTCACGAAGTCCACCCTGCCTTGCATCAACACCGACGTGGGTTGCATCCCGCGTGACGCGACCGTCACGTTTCCCGGCGGCGCGAGGTACCTCTACACCATGGTGGCGACTGATCCAGGCGTCTATCAGGTCCAGGGAGCGGTCGCGCTCGGATCGCTCGGTTACAGCCCTGGAACCGGGGCGTGGTCGCTAAACATCGACAAGACGACCCACACCTTCAATGCTTCCGGCCGGCACTTGACCACGTCGGTTCAGGGCATCGGCACGACGCTGACCTACACCTACGCAGGGTCACAAATCACTCGGGTCACGAACCTGGCGGGCAAGTACTTTTCTTTCGCCTACGAGTACGGCGCCGCGCGATGGGTGACGGATCCCGCTGGCAACGTCTGGGGCTACGAGTACGACCCCTCCACCGGCATGCTGATCAAAGTGACGGCACCCGGCGCCAATCCCGACGTCACCAGCTACCACTACGAGAATCCGGCCGACCGCACGTTGCTCACCGGCGTCTCCATCAACGGTGTGCGGACCAGCACCTATGCGTATCAGGCCGACAAACGAGTCGCCAGCAGCAGCCGATCCGACGCGGAATACATCGACACCTTCAGCTACGGTGCCAATACCACCACGGTGACCGGTGCCTACGGTGCCAGCACAACCTTCAACTTCGCGGGCCCGACGGGGGCGCTGAGGCTCACGGGCGTGTCCAACGCCGCGTTGGCCAAGTGCAGCCCGATGAGCGCCAGCGTGGTCTACGACGCGGCGGGCTACATCGACTACACGCTCGACTGGAACGGAAACAAGACGGACTACAGCTATGACAGCGCGGGCCGCCTGCTCCAGGAGACCACGGCGGCACAGACCCCGCAGGCGCACAGCATCGAATACACCTGGGCCGGGCCGGACGTGGCGGAGAAGCGCTACCGGGGCGCCAATGGCGTCGTCTATCGAACGATCAACTACGCCTACTACCCGTGGAACGCCGGCTTTGCTTCTCAACGCCTGCAGAGCGAGACCGTCTCCGACCAGAAGGCCGGTACACCCGCCCGCACGGTCACCTTCGCCTACACCTTCCACCCGAACCGGACACTCGCGTCGATGTCGGCCAGCCGCAGCCTGCCAGGCGGTGCGAGCGCGTTGACCACAGCCGCCTACGACAACCAGGGCAACCAGACCTCGACGACCAATGCGCTGGGCCATCAGTCGACCTGGTCGAACTACAACGGCCTGGGCCTGGCGGGCCGCTTCGTCGACCCGAACGGCGCGACGACCGACTACGCCTTCGATCCGAGCGGCAAGCTCACCGCGACGACGCTGGCCATCGGCGGCGGCTCGCGGACCACGACGGTGGCCTACAACAACAACCGTCAGGTCACCGACGTCTTCGGTCCGACCGGCAGCGTGGCTCGAACACGGTACAACGCCGCGATGGTGGCCGACCGCACCGGCAACGTGCTCGGCGAGTACGTGGTCCGCGAGTACAGCGCGGCGTCCAGGACGGTGACGATGCGCTCGACCCGCCACGTGCCGGGCCTCAGCGGGTCCACGCCAGTGGCAATGGCCGGCGGCGACTTCACAGCCATGACCCAGCTGGACACTTTCGGCCGACCGGTGCTGATGTATGGCAACGCCGGCCAGAGCATGGCGCTGACCTACGACGCCAACGGCAACGTCAAGACCCGCATCGACGCCGCCGGGCGCATCACCAGCCACGACTACGACGCGCAGAACCGGTTGATCAAGACCACCGCCCCGGACGGCGGCGTGACATGGATGGGCTACGACAACGAAGGCCAGCTGCAGTACGTGCGCGACCCCAGGAACCTGCAGACCAACTACACCTACTCCGGCTTCGGCAACCTGTTGTCCCAGGCCAGCCCCGACAGCGGCACCACGACCTATGCCTATGACGCCGCCGGTCGGCGCAGCTCGCAGTCGATGGCCAACGGCAAGGTCATCACCTTCGGCTGGGATGCGCTGGACCGCATGACGCAGCGAACGGCGAGCGGCGTCACCGAGTGGTTCACCTACGACGAAGGCAGTTTCGGCCGCGGTCGCCTGACTCGCATCAACGACGCGACCGGGCAGACCACCTACCAGTACAACGCGGCCGGGGAGCTGACGCAACAGGTCAACACCGTGTACGGCAGCAGCTTCACGACAAGCTGGGGCTACGACACCGCCGGCCGACTCACGAGCATGAGCTACCCGAGTGGCCTTGTCCTTACCTACGGTTGGGACGCTGCCGGCCGGCTGGCGAGCATCGCTAGCAATGCAGGAGGCGTCTGGTCGACGATGGCCGACTCGTTCCTCTACCAGCCGGCGACCGAGAGGCGATACGCCTGGCGCTTTGGCAGCCAGGCCGCCACGCTGATGTCGCACGATGTCGACAGCCGCCTGAGCCAGATCTACAGCCCTGGGCTGCATCTGCTGACCTACGGCTACCACACCACGAACACGCTGCAATCGATCAGTGACGGTGTCTACCCCGCACAGTCGTCCACCTTCGGCTACGACCCCAACGACCGGCTGGCGAGCGTCACCCGCAGCGGCGCCAACCAGGGCTTCCAGTGGGACACGGTGGGCAACCGCATCGGGCACCAGACCGTTCAGGGCCATGTCGGCCTGGTCTACGACCCCGGCGCCAACCGCCTGTTCAACCTCAACGGCGCCACCTCGCGCAGCTTCGGCTACGACAACGCCGGCAACCTGGCCAGCGACGCCCGGCCCGACGGCACCCGAACCTACGGCTACGACGGCTTCAACCGCCTGGGTGCGGTCTACCTCAACGGCGCGCTGCTCGGCGACTACCGCCACAACGGCCTGAACCAGCGCGCCTGGAAGACTTCAGGCGCCGGCAGCACGGCTTTCGTGTACCGGCCCGACGGCCGCCTGCTCTACGAGCACGGGCCTACGCCGACGAGTTATGTCTGGCTCGGTGGGCAGCTGCTGGGGCTGTGGCGGGCGGGGAGTTTTCATGCGGCGCACTCGGACCACCTGGGGCGGCCCGAGTTGCTGAGCGACGCGAACCGCAACGTCGTCTGGCGCGCCAACAACGCGGCTTTCGACCGCACGGTGGTGGTCGACGCCGTCGGCGGCCTGAACCTCGGTTTCCCCGGCCAGTACTTCGACGCCGAGACCGGCGGCTGGCACAACTGGCATCGGTACTACGATCCGACGGTGGGGAGGTATACCCAGAGCGATCCGATTGGGTTGGCAGGCGGGATCAATACATACGGCTACGCAGCAGGTCAACCGGTCTCGACAATTGACCCCTCGGGTCTTATCAACGGGATCCTTCAATTCGGGGGTGGATTCACTCGCGGTCTTGGACTTGAAGGGTACGTAGGCGTCTTCGTCACCGTTGACCATCGCGGCCTGGACTTCGGTCTTCTATGGTCCGGCGGGCTGTCCGGAGGTTACCTGGCTGGGATCTCCAAGCAGTGGGGACTGATTCGTGGTGACGTGAACGACATACGCGGCATCAGCTTCAATGCAAACTTCGCCGGTGGCCCTGCGTCCTCGACGCTGATGCTGGACAGCAACCTAAATCCGCTTGGCTTCTCTGTTGGTTTCGGCGGGCAGCTTGGAGCGGCCCTCACTCGTGCGGAGACTGGTGCTTGGAGCCTGCGTGAGTTTCTTACTGATGCATTCACCGCCATAGCCGGCCTTTGCAAACCCTGAGCGAATGGGTCTACGGGATGAGCACGCACCTACGATTCCGGCTTCTAGTGTTCGGGCTTCTGGCAATCGGATTCCTCCTGGGATCCGCCATGCTCTATTGGCACACTGAATTTGGATTGGCCTTGCTGCTGTGGCCTTTCGCAGCCGGTCGACTGCTGCGCATGGTCAAGTGTCGGAAGTGTGGCCGATCCGTGACCGAGAATTCAAGGCGCGAGACTGGCTTCGCTCATGTCGGTTGGCCGACAAAGAACTGCAGGAATTGCGGCGCCGACCTGACGCGCCAACCGGAGCGATGACCGCCTACAAGAGGAACCTGCTCGCCTGGACCGCCATCATGGCCACCGGGCTCGGCGCGATCGCGCTCAGCGTCTATCAGTCACCTTGGTTCGCCGTTCCGCTCGCAGGCGTCGCCTATGGCGGACATCGGCTGCTTCGGTCCGTTGTTTGCCCCAACTGCGGCGCAGCGGTGTCCTTCGAGGAAGACAAGAACCGAACGCGATTCCGGCCGCCCGGGATGCTCCCGCGGACTCACTGTGCGACGTGCAGCTTCGACCTCGATCGGCCGAAGGGAGCGGGGCGTGGGCCGGACTGAAGTCTGGCGAACCGCGCCGTCTTCCCCGGACCGGCGGCGAAGGCCTTGCGCGGGCACGTGCGCGCACTCCTGCGAGCGACGATGAGTCCGAGCGCACGGTTTCGCCTTGGCCTGTCCGCCTTCGCGGTGCTCGTCGCCGCGGGCGGTGGCCTGGTGCTCGCAGGCGTCGAGTGGGGGCTTGGCCTCGTGCTGCTTGCCGGGTTGCTGGTCTTGGTGGGCGCCTGGCTGTTTCGCTGCCCGCGATGTCGAACTCCGTACCTGTACGAAGGGCCCATCGCATGGGCGCATCCGACCTGGTTTCCTCGTGCCTGCCGCAAGTGCGGCCACCCGAGCGACCAGGTGTGATCCGTCGCCCGATCCGGCCGGCCTCAGATCGCCATCCGCGCCCGCGCGCCCTCGGCCTCCATGTCCGCGCCGCGGCCCTGCTGCACGACCTCGCCGCGCTCCATCACCAGGTAGCGGTCGGCCAGCTCGGCGGCGAAGTCGTAGTACTGCTCGACCAGCACGATGGCCATCGTGCCGCGGTCGGCCAGCATCCGGATCACGCGGCCGATGTCCTTGATGATGCTGGGCTGGATGCCTTCGGTCGGCTCGTCGAGCATCAGCAGCTTCGGCCCCGGCGCGAGCGCACGCGCGATCGCCAGCTGCTGCTGCTGGCCGCCGGACAGGTCGCCACCGCGGCGGCGGCGCATCTCGTCCAGCACCGGGAACAGCTCGAACAATTCGGCCGGGATCGACGTGCCGCCGGGCTTGGTCGCCAGGCCCATGCGCAGGTTCTCCTCGACCGTCAGCCGGTTGAAGATCTCGCGCCCCTGCGGCACGTAGCCGATGCCGCGGCGCACGCGCTCATAGGGCGTCGCGCGCGTGATGTCCTGGCCCTCGAGCGCAACCCGGCCGGCCTTCACCGGCACCACGCCCATCAGGCTCTTCAGCAGGCTGGTCTTGCCGACGCCGTTGCGTCCGAGCACGACGGTGACCTCGCCGGGCCGGGCCTCGAAGGACAGCCCGCGCAGGATGTGCGAGCCGCCGTAGTACTGGTTCAGACCGTCGACGTTCAGCATGCGCAATCCGGCCTTGAGCACGAGAACACCCGGCCATGGCGCATGACGGAACTTCGCGACGACCCGCGTGCCGCCTCCGTGGCGGGGCGGAAGGCCCGGGCATGCGTTCTCCGGCCCACGCTCGCGGGTCGCCGCCGACGGCCACCGACCCGCCTGCCATCGTCACCAGGGTGCCAGGTACGCGTCGAGGCGACCGCGAATGGGGCCTGCGCCCGCACACCCGGGCCTCCCGCCCAACCACGGCAGCGGCGTTCGGATCCGAACGCCACGGCGGCTACCCGCAGCGCGGTGGCGGTGCCCGCGGGCGCAGGCCCCATTCGCGGTCGCCACCCAGGCGGCACGAATGCACGACGTTCACGGCCAGAGCAGCATGCACGCCTCTCCATTCGCCCGCGAGCGTGGGCCGGAGAACGTGGGCACCGCCACCGTGCTGCCGCCACGGGCAGAACACATGCCTGTCGACGATCACCGCCCAAGGTAGACCTCGATCACCTGCACGTTCGCCTGCACGTCCGCGAGCTTGCCCTCGGCCAGCACGCGGCCCTCGTGCAGCACCGTGACGGTCTTGCGGCCTTCGGTCAGCTGGTCGACGAACTTCATGTCGTGCTCGACGACGACCAGCGAGTGCTGACCTTCGAGCGACAGGAAGAGTTCGGCGGTGCGCTCGGTCTCCTCGTCGGTCATGCCGGCCACCGGCTCGTCCAGCAGCAGCAGCTTCGGGTCCTGCATCAGCAGCATGCCGATCTCCAGCCACTGCTTCTGGCCGTGGCTCAGCAGCCCGGCGGCGCGGTGACCCTCGTCCTTCAGGTGGATCAGCGCCAGCACCTCGTCGAGCCGGTCGCGCTGCGCGCCGGAGAGCTTCGCGAACAAGGCGGCGCGCACGCGGCGGTCGGCCTTGCAGGCCAGCTCGAGGTTCTCGACCACGGTCAGCGGCTCGTAGACAGTGGGCTTCTGGAACTTGCGGCCGACGCCGATCTGCGCGATCTGCGGCTCGCGCAGCTGCAGCAGGTCGATCGTCGAGCCGAAGAACACGCGGCCCTCGTCGGGCGCGGTCTTGCCGGTGATGACGTCCATCATCGTCGTCTTGCCGGCGCCGTTCGGGCCGATGATGCAGCGCAGTTCACCGACGTCGATCGTCAGGTTGAGCCGGTTCAGCGCCTTGAAGCCGTCGAAGCTGACGCTGACGTCCTCGACGTAGAGCGCGACGCCGTTGCCGAAGTCCGGCTCGCCGATGCGCAGCGGCCGGCCGAAGCCGGCAGCGCGGTCGCCCGAGGCGCCCTGCTTCTCCCGGTACGCCGCCAGTCGCGCCGCGCCTTCGGCCATCAGCTCGGGCGTCATTCGCGATCCTTCCGGCGGAACAGGCCGACCAGCCCGTTCGGCATGAAAAGCGTCACCGCGATGAACAGCGCCCCGAGGAAGAACAGCCAGTACTCGGGGAAGGCCACCGTGAACCAGCTCTTCGCGCCGTTGACGAAGAAGGCGCCGACGATCGGCCCGATCAAGGTCGCGCGGCCGCCCACCGCGGCCCAGATCGCGATCTCGATCGACGCCGCCGGCGTCATCTCGCTCGGGTTGATGATGCCGACCTGCGGCACGTAGAGGGCTCCGGCCACCGCGCACATCACCGCCGACAAGGTCCAGATGCTGAGCTTGTAGGCCACCGGGTCGTAGCCGGTGAACATGACGCGGCTCTCGGCGTCGCGGATCGCCTGCAGCACGCGGCCGTAGCGGCTGGTGACGATGGCGCGCGCCATCACGAAGAAGCCGATCAGCACGACGCCGCTGATCACGCACAGCAGCACCCGCATCTCGGAGGTGGCGATCGGCACGCCGAGGATGCGCTTGAAGTCGGTGAAGCCGTTGTTGCCGCCGAAGCCGGTCTCGTTGCGGAAGAACAGCAGCATGGCGGCGAAGGTCAGCGCCTGCGTGATGATCGAGAAGTACACGCCCTTGATGCGCGAGCGGAACGCGAACCAGCCGAACAGGAAGGCGAGCAGCCCGGGCACCGCGATCACCAGCAGCATCTGCAAGACGAAGCTGTCGCTCCAGGCCCAGTGCCAGGGCAGTTCCTTCCAGTTCAGGAAGACCATGAAGTCCGGCAGCTCGCTGCGGTACTGGCCCTCGGTGCCGATCTCGCGCATCAGATACATGCCCATGCCGTAGCCGCCGAGCGCGAAGAACAGGCCATGGCCCAGCGACAGGATGCCGGTGTAGCCCCAGATCAGGTCCATCGCCAGCGCGGCGATCGCGTAGCACAGCAGCTTGCCGGTCAGGCTGACCGCGTAGTCGCTGACGTGCAACGCGCTGCCCGGCGGCACGACCAGGTTCAGCAGCGGAATGCCGGCCACGACCGCGATCAAGGCCGCCAGCACCGCCAGCCAGGCCTTCGGCGTCAGCAGGCGCGTATTCATGCGTCGGCGCTCCGGCCCTTCAGCGCGAAGATGCCCTGCGGCCGCTTCTGGATGAACATCACGATGAACACGAGCACCATGATCTTGGCCAGCACCGCGCCCTGCCAGCCCTCGAGCAGCTTGTTCAGCACGCCCAGGCCGAGCCCGGCGTAGACGGTGCCGGCGAGCTGGCCGACGCCGCCGAGCACGACGACCATGAAGCTGTCGACGATGTAGCCCTGCCCCAGGTCCGGCCCGACGTTGCCGACCTGGCTCAAGGCGCAGCCGGCCAGCCCGGCGATGCCGGCGCCAAGCGAGAAAGCCAGCGTGTCGACCCGCGCCGTGTCGATGCCGACGCCGGCCGCCATGCGCCGGTTCTGCGTCACGCCGCGCACGAACAGGCCCAGCCGGGTGCGCGCGATCAGCAGCGCGGTGCCGCCCAGCACCAGCGCGGCGAAGACGATGATCGCGATCCGGTTGTAGGGCAGCACCAGGTTCGGCAGCAGCTGCCATCCGCCGGACAGCCAGGACGGGTTCTCGACGCCGACGTTCTGCGCGCCGAACAGCGTGCGCACCGTCTGCATCAGGATCAGGCTGATGCCCCACGTCGCGAGCAGGGTCTCCAGCGGCCGGCCGTAGAGGAATCGGATCACGCCGCGCTCGAGCACCGCGCCGACCAGCGCGCTGGCGAGGAAGGCGATCGGGATCGCGGCCAGGATGTAGGCGTCGAAGGCGCCCGGCCACCAGGCGCGGAAGGCGTTCTGCACGAAGTAGGTGGCGTAGGCGCCGATCATGATCAGCTCGCCGTGCGCCATGTTGATGACGCCCATCAGGCCGTAGGTGATGGCCAGGCCGAGCGCGGCCAGCAGCAGGATCGAGCCGAGGCTCACGCCGGTGAACAGCACGCCGAAGCGCTCGCCCCAGTCCAGCCGCGACTGCACGTCGGCCAGCGCCGTGTTCAGCGCCTTGCGCACCTCGGCGTCGGCCTCTGCGCCGTCGGCCAGCCGCTCGCGCAGCAGGCTGGCCACCGCCGGCTGGCGGCTGTCGGCCAGCGCGCGCGCGGCGTCGAGTCGCTTGGCACGGTCGTCGGCGGCGATCAGCACCGTCGCACGCATGCGCTCGAGGACCTCGCGCAGGTCGCCTTCAGTCTCCGCGGCGAGCGCCTTGTCGATCAACGGCAGCTGGTCCTCGTCGAGCGACGAGCTCACGAGCGCCTGCACCGCGCCGCGCCGGGTCGCGACGTCGGGCGACCCGAGCTGCAGCGCCGCCAGCGCCGCCTGCAGCGCACCGCGCACGCGGTTGTTGTTGATGACGTCCTCGGCGTCGGCCGGCAGGGTCGCCGCCGCGCCGCTGATCGCGTCGGTGACCTGGCTGCCCTGCACGCGCAGCACGCGCTCGCCGGCGATGCGGACCTCGTCGTCGAGCAGCGCCTGCACGAAGGCCGCGAGGCCGGGCTCGCCGGCCGCCGCCGCGCCGTTCAGCGCGGCGATGCGTTCGTCGCTATCCCCCTGTGCGATCGCCAGCGCCTGCGCCGGCGTCAGGGCCACGCCGGGGCCGGCCACCAGGGCCAGCCACAGCGCGACCAGGACCTTGATGAACCATGCGGGCGGCACTCAGGGCTTGCCGTTCTTGACCGGCTCGTTGACCTTGCCCTTGTTCTCCGGGATGTAGTCGCTCCAGGGGTCGGCGACGACCGGGCCCTTGGTCTTCCACACCACGTTGAACTGGCCGTCGGCCTTGATCTCGCCGATGAACACCGGCTTGTGCAGGTGGTGGTTCTTCGGGTCCATCGTCGAGGTGAAGCCGCCCGGCGCCGGGAAGGTCTGACCGGCCATCGCCGCGATGACCTTGTCGGTGTCGGTGCTCTTGGCCTTCTCGACCGCCTGCTTCCACATGTGGATGCCGATGTAGGTGGCCTCCATCGGGTCGTTGGTCAGCGGCTTGTCCTTGTGGCCGGGGATGTTCTTGGCCTTGGCGTAGTCGCTCCACTTCTTGACGAACTCGGTGTTGGCCGGGCTCTTGATGCTCATGAAGTAGTTCCACGCCGCCAGGTGGCCGACGAGCGGCTTGGTGTCGACGCCGCGCAGTTCCTCCTCGCCGACCGAGAACGCGACCACCGGCACGTCGGTCGCCTTCAGGCCCTGGTTGCCCAGCTCCTTGTAGAAGGGCACGTTGGAGTCGCCGTTGATCGTCGAGACGACCGCCGTCTTCTTGCCTTCGGACGCGAACTTCTTGATCTTCGCGATGATGCTCTGGTAGTCGCTGTGGCCGAAGGGCGTGTACTCCTCCATGATGTCGGCCTCGGCGATGCCCTTGGTCTTCAGGAAGGCGCGCAGGATCTTGTTCGTCGTGCGCGGGTAGACGTAGTCGGTGCCCAGCAGCACGAAGCGCTTGGCCGAGCCGCCGTCCTTGCTCATCAGGTACTCGACAGCCGGGATGGCCTGCTGGTTCGGCGCGGCGCCGGTGTAGAAGACGTTCTTGCTGAGTTCCTCGCCCTCGTACTGCACCGGGTAGAACAGCAGCGCGTTGAGCTCCTCGTAGACCGGCAGCACGCTCTTGCGCGACACGCTGGTCCAGCAGCCGAAGGTCACCGCGACCTTGTCCTGGCTGATCAGCTGGCGCGCCTTCTCGGCGAACAGCGGCCAGTTCGACGCCGGGTCGACGACCACCGGCTCGAGCTTCTTGCCCATCACGCCGCCCTTGGCGTTGATCTCGTCGATCGCCATCAGCGCGACGTCCTTGAGCACGGTCTCCGAGATCGCCATCGTGCCGGACAGCGAGTGCAGGATGCCGACCTTGATCGTGCCCTGGGCCTGGGCGAGGCTGGTGAAACCGAGGGCGCAGGCGGCGGCGGCCAGTGCGGTGATCGAACGGCGGGTGATCTTCATGGTGAACGGGCTCCGGTGGGGTCGTGAGGGAATGCCCTCAGACTACGGATGCACCGTCCCGGTGCCCATACGCAAGGTGGCGTAGGTCTAAGGACTCAGGCGGGCATCGAGGTCGGCCTGGCGGCGCAGCTGATCCAGCCACAGCCGATAGCCGGCGTCGCTCGGGTGCAGCCCGTCTGCGGCGTGCAGCCCGGGCTGCTGCACGAAGGGGTCGTGCTCGGCCTCCTCGAACAGGTCGACGTAGACCACCGCCGGGTCGCGCGCGGTGGCCTCGATCAGCGCGTGCAGCCGCCTGGAGCGCTGCGTCATCCACCACGACAGCGGCGGCCAGAAGAAGGGAGCGTTGCCGACGTTGCCGGCTGGCATCAGCCAGACGACCGGCGCGATGCTGCGCGCGCGCGCCACCACCTGGTCGATGTCGCGCCGCACGTCGGCCCAGTCGCGCAGGCGGATGACGTCGTTGCCGCCGGCCATCACCAGCACGACGTCGGCCGTGCCGGCGCCCTCGAGCTGGACGATCAGATCGGCCCAGGTGGCGCCGTCGCGGGCGCGGTTGTCGATGGCGGCGCGCGGATGCGCGCGGCCGATCAGCCCGGCCAGGCTGGCCGCCGGGCCGCTGGCGCCGGTGCCCACCGCGGTGCTGTCGCCGACGATCAGCAGGCGGCGCGCCGGATCGGCCGGCGCCTGCGCAT
>CALJUI010000305.1 GCA_937975735.1 uncultured Rubrivivax sp. | reverse complement strand
TCAGCATGCGGCGCACGTCCGGGTGGTGGATGATCGGCGCCCCAGCCCCGGCAGACCCGTCGACCGGCCGGCCCTGCACACGGTCGCGCGCGTACGCCACGGCCTTCTGGTAGGCACGCTCGGCCACCGCCAGGCCCTGCACGCCCACGCCGTAGCGCGCGGCGTTCATCATCACGAACATGTAGGCCAGGCCCTGGTTCTCCTCGCCGACCAGGTAGCCGGTGGCGCCGCCATGGTCGCCGTACTGCAGCACCGCGGTCGGGCTGGCCTTGATGCCCAGCTTGTGCTCGATGCTGACGCAATGCACGTCGTTGCGCTCGCCCAGGCTGCCGTCGCCATTGACCAGGAACTTGGGCACGATGAACAGGCTGATGCCCTTCACGCCCTCCGGCGCGCCAGCCACGCGGGCCAGCACCAGGTGCACGATGTTCTGCGCCATGTCGTGCTCGCCGAAGGTGATGAAGATCTTCGTGCCGAAGATCTTGTAGCTGCCGTCGGGCTGCGGCTCGGCGCGTGTGCGCACGGCCGCCAGGTCGCTGCCGGCCTGCGGCTCGGTCAGGTTCATCGTGCCGGTCCACGCGCCCTGGATCATCTTCGGGATGTAGGTGCGCTGCTGCTGCTCGGAGCCGGCCGTCAGCAGCGCCTCGATGGCGCCGTCGGTCAGCAGCGGGCACAGCGCGAAGCTGAGGTCGTCGCTGTTAAGCATCTCGCCGCAGGCCTGCCCGATGGTCTTCGGCAGGCCCTGGCCACCGAAGTCGACCGGGTGCTGCAGCCCCTGCCAGCCGCCGGCGGCGAACTCGGCGAAGGCCTCCTTGAAGCCGGGGGTGGTGGTGACGGCACCGTCCTTGAAGCTCGACGGCGAGGTGTCGCCTGCGCGGTTCAGCGGCGCGATCACGCCTTCGGTGAAGCGCGCGGCCTCTTCCAGCACCGCCTGCGCCGTGTCCAGCCCGGCGTCCTCGAAGCCCGGCAGCGTGGCCACCTGCTCGAGCCCGGCAAGTTCCTTGATCGCGAACATCATGTCGCGCACGGGGGCTCGGTAGCTCATCAGTCTCTCCTTGTCCCTTCAGAAAACGACAAGGGCGCCTTGCGGCGCCCCTGGGCGGCGCCGTTCAGAGCGCCTTGACCATCTCCGGCACCGCCTCGAACAGGTCGGCTTCCAGGCCGTAGTCGGCCACCGAGAAGATCGGCGCCTCCGGGTCCTTGTTGATCGCGACGATCACCTTGGAGTCCTTCATGCCGGCCAGGTGCTGGATCGCGCCGCTGATGCCGCAGGCGATGTAG
>CALJUI010000304.1 GCA_937975735.1 uncultured Rubrivivax sp. | reverse complement strand
GTCGGGCGCGAGGATCGCGCAGTTCAGGCTGTCGGCCTCGGCGTTGAACGGGATCGATCGTGCCACCAGGTTCGGGTGCACGCGCAGCTTCGCGGCGGTGTCGGCCGAGCCGGTGAAGGTGACCACGTCCTGCCCGTCGAGGCGGTCGAGCAGGTCGCCGGTGGATCCGATCACCAGCTGCAGCGCGCCGGCGGGCAGCAGGCCGGACTGGTCGATCAGGCGCACGCAGGCCTCGGTGAGGTAGCTCGTCGCGCTGGCCGGCTTGCCGATGCAGGGCATGCCGGCCAGGAAGGTCGGCGCGAACTTCTCGAGCAGGCCCCAGATGGGGAAGTTGAAGGCGTTGATGTGCACCGCCAGCCCGCGCCGCGGGACCAGGATATGGGTGCCGGCGAAGGCGCCGGTCTTGCCCAGCGGCAGCGCCGGGCCCTCGTGCACGACGTTGCCCGACGGCAGCTCGTTGGACCCCATGCTCGCGTACGCGAACAGCGTGCCGGTGCCGCCCTCGATGTCGATCCAGCCGTCGGCACGCGTCGCGCCGGTGTGCGCCGAGATCGCGTAGAGCTCCTCCTTGCGTTCGACGAGGTATTTCGCCAGCGCCTTCAGGATCGCGGCGCGCTGCTGGAAGTCGGTCTTCGCCAGCGACGCCAGGCCGGTCGTGCGCGCGAAGGCCACGGCCTCGGCGAAGTCGATCTTCTCGGCATGCAGTGCGGCCACCGCGCGGCCGTTGATCGCGCTGTTCAGCACGGTCGCCGGCGTCTTGCCGACCCATTGGCCGGCGATGTGGCTTTGAAGGACGGGGGTCATGGGGAGCTCACCGTTTCGAGTTGCACGGCGGCCAGGCCGCCGATGAAGAGATCGGCGACGACCGGAGCCATCGCCGCGTGGTCCAGCGCGCCACCGGGCTTGAGCCAGGTGAACATCCAGTTGATCATGCCGAACAGCAGCATCGTCAGCGGCGTGGCCAGTGCGGCACGCCGCAGGTCGGGGCGGATCGCGCCGACGACGCCGGCGAAGCCGGCGACGACCTCGCGTTCGCGGCCGAGGATGCGCGCCTGGTCGGCCGACCCGAGGAAGCGCACGTCCTCGGTCAGCACGCGGTGCGCGTGCTGCGCATCGGCGTACTCCTCGAGGATGCGGTGGATCAGCTCGCGCAGCTTGTCCTTCGCCGGCATGGGCATCGCCGACACCTCGCTGACCATCGCGTGCAGGCGCAGCACATGCTCGTCGCAGATGCTGACGAGCAGCGCGTCCTTGTCGCGGAAGTAGTGGTACAGCGTCGGCTTGGAGAAGCCGCAGGCCTCGGCGACCTGGTTCATCGAGGTCGCCGCATAGCCCGAGCGCGCGAACAGCTCGGCCGCGCGCGCGAGGATCAGCTCGCGCTGGTCGTCGTAGGTGGCGGCGCGCCCGCGTGCCACGTCAACGCACCCCTATTCCGAGACAGCTCCGTGTCGGCAAGGCACCGGCGCCCCCAAGCGGCGGCCGTGGATCCGGCTTGGCCGGTCCACCGGCCGCGCCCCCCTGGGGGGGAGCGCCGAAGGCGTTGCGGGGGGGGACCTTCATCGTTCGTCGAAGCTGAGGACCACGCGTTCGGTCGTTGGGTGCGCCTGGCAGGTCAACACGAAGCCCGCCGCGACCTCGCCCTTGTCGAGCGCGAAGTTGCGCTCCATGCGCACCTCGCCTTCGATCAGCTTGGCACGGCAGGTGCCGCAGACGCCCGAGGTGCAGGAGAACGGCACCTCGAGCCCGGCCGCGGAGGCGGCGTCGAGGATGCTCGGCTGCTCCTTGTGGAAGTCGAACTCGCGCTTGAAGCCGTCGCGCACGATGACGATCTTCGCGGCCTCGGCGTCGCCCGGCTGCGCCTGGTGGACGATGGCACCGCCGGCCTGCGGCGCGATGCCGAAGCGCTCGATGTGGATGCGGTCCTCCGGCACGCCGGCGGCGAGCAGCGCGGCCTCGGCCTCGTCGTTCATCTGGTAGGGACCGCACACGTAGACGTGGTCGATCGACGCGGCCGGCACCACCGTCCCCAGGAACTCGCCGATCTTGGCGCGGTCGGTGACGCCCATGTTCAGCGGCGCGTCGGTCGGCTCGTCGCTGAACACGTGGTGCAGCGCGAGCCGCGTCAGATAGCGGTTCTTCAGGTCCTCGAGCTCCTCCTTGAACATCGTCGACTTCAGCGCGCGGTTGCCGTAGATCAGCGAGAAGCTCGACTTCGGCTCGCGCGCGAGCACCGTCTTCATGATCGACAGGATCGGCGTGATGCCGCTGCCGCCGGCGATGCCGACATGATGGCGGCGGGCGTCGGGTTCGATCGGCACGAAGAATCGGCCCTGCGGCGCCATCACCGCGACCGTGTCGCCGGGCTCGAGGTGCTGGTTGATCCAGTTCGAGAAACGCCCCTCCTTGACCTTGCGCACGCCGACGCGCAGCTCGCCGTCGTCGACGCCGGCGCAGATGCTGTAGCTGCGGCGGAGGTCCTCGCCGTCGATCGTCTTGCGCAATGTCAGGTACTGGCCCTGCGTGAAGCCGAAGACCTCGCGCAGGTCCGGCGGCACGTCGAAGGTGACGATCACCGCTTCGGCGGTGTCGGGCTCGATGCGGCGCACCGTGAGGTCGTGGAAGAGGGGCGTTGTCATTTGGGGTCCATCGGCGTGGTCAACAGGCACCCAGGCAGTACGCCTCGCAGCACCCAAGCGGCAACCGCGGATCCGGCTTCGCCGGTCCGCCGGTTGCGCCCCCTCGAGGGGGAGGCGCCGAAGGCGCTTCGGGGGTGGGTCATATCGGCTTGAAGTGGTCGAAAGGCTCGTGGCAATCAAGACAGCGGTGCAGCGCCTTGCAGGCGGTCGAGCCGAAGGCGGCGATGCGCTCGGTGTGCGTGCTGCCGCAGCGCGGGCAGGGCACCGGCACGGGCTTGCGCATGAAGGTGATCGGCACGCCTTCGGCCGCGTCGACCGGGCCCGGCGGTGCAATCCCGTAGGCGCGCAGCTTGCGCTTGCCGGCCTCGCTGATCCAGTCGGTGGTCCAGGCCGGCGCACGCTGCATCTTCACCCGCGCCGGGCGGAAGCCGGCGGCCTCGAGCGCGTCGATCACGCTCTTCTCGATGACCTCGGTGGCCGGGCAGCCGCTGTAGGTCGGCGTCAGCACGACCTCGATGCCCTCGTCGGCCAGACGCACGTCGCGCACGATGCCGAGGTCGCGCACCGACAATGCCGGCACTTCGGGGTCCGGCACCTCGTCGAGCACGGCCCAGGCGTCCTGCAGGTTCACCATGCACCCTTCGGGAACTGCCTCTGCAGCGACTGCATCTCGGCCAGCAGATAGCCCATGTGCTCGGTGTGCACGCCGCGGGTGCCGGTGCTGCGGAACTTCGTTTCCGCCGGCGGCTTCAGCCGCGCCTCGCCGAAAACCGCGGCGATTTCGGCGTCCCAGGGCTCGCGCAGGGCCGCGCGCGACGGGCCCAGGCCGGACTTGACCGCCGCGTCGTCGACGGCGTCGACCTCGAACATCTCGGGCACGAAACGCCACAGCTCGTCGAGCGCCGCCTCGGTGCGGCGGCGCGACTCGTCGGTGCCGTCGGCCAGGCGCAGCAGCCAGTCGGCCGCATGCTGCTGGTGGTAGCGCGCTTCCTTGAGCGCCTTGCCGGCGATCGCCGCCAGCTCGGCGTCGGACGAGTCGCGCAGCCGCTCCCAGTGCAATTTGAGCCAGGTGGCGACCATGAGGTTGCGCAGCACCGTGAAGGCGAAGTCGCCGCGCGGCAATTCGGCGATCGTCAGGTTGCGGTAGTCGCGCTCGTCGCGCAGGAAGGCGAGCTGGTCCTCGTCCAGGCCCTGGCCGTCGAGCTGGCCGGCGCGCGTCAGCAGCGCGCGCGTCTGCCCGATCAGGTCCAGCGCCATGTTGGCCAGCGCGATGTCCTCCTCGAGCACCGGCGCGTGGCCGCACCATTCGCCGAGTCGCTGGCCGAGGATCAGGCAGGTGTCGCCCAGGCGCAGCAGGTACTGCACGTCGGGCGTGGGCGTGAGCTTGATCGACGGGGTCATCACATGTGGTCCACTTCTTTGGGCAGCTTGAAGAAGGTCGGATGGCGGTAGACCTTGTCCTCGGCCGGGTCGAAGAACGCGTCCTTGTCGCCGGGGTCGCTGGCGACGATCTGGTCGCTGCGCACGACCCAGACGCTCGAGCCTTCCTGCCGCCGCGTGTAGACGTCGCGCGCCATCTGCACCGCCATCTGCGGATCGGCGGCGTGCAGGCTGCCGCAGTGCTTGTGGTCGAGTCCGGCGCGGCTGCGCACGAAGACCTCCCACAGCGGCCACTCGTTCTTCGGGTCGCTCATGCGGCCTCCTTCATCGATTGTTTGGCGGCATGCGCCATCGCCGCGTCGCGCACCCACGCGCCGTCTTCCCAGGCCTTCACGCGCGCCGCCAGCCGCTCGCGGTTCATCGGGCCGTCGCCGCCGACGACCTGCCAGAACTCGTCCCAGTCGATGGCGCCGAAGTCGTAGTGGCCGCGCTCGTCGTTCCACTTCAGGTCGGGGTCGGGCAGGGTCACGCCGAGCACCTTGGCCTGCTCCACGGTGGCGTCGACGAACTTCTGGCGCAGCGTGTCGTTCGAGACGCGCTTGATGCCCCAGCGCATGCCCTGCGCCGAGTTGGGCGACTGGTCATCGGGCGGGCCGAACATCATCAGGCAGGGCCACCACCAGCGATTGACGGCGTCCTGCACCATCGCCTTCTGCTCGGGCGTGCCGCTTTGCATCATCACCAGCAGGCTGTCGAAGCCCTGGCGCTGGTGGAAGCTCTCCTCGCGGCAGATGCGGATCATCGCGCGCGCATACGGGGCATAGCTGCAGCGGCAGATCGGCACCTGGTTCATGATCGCCGCACCGTCGACCAGCCAGCCGATGGTGCCGATGTCGGCCCAGGTCAGCGTCGGATAGTTGAAGATCGAGCTGTACTTGGCCTTGCCGCCGTGCAGGGCCTCGATCATCTGGTCGCGGCTGGTGCCCAGGGTCTCGCCGGCGGCGTACAGGTACAGGCCGTGGCCGCCCTCGTCCTGCACCTTGGCCAGCAGGATGGCCTTGCGCTTCAGGGTCGGCGCGCGGCCGATCCAGTTGCCCTCGGGCAGCATGCCGACGATCTCGGAATGCGCGTGCTGGCTGATCTGCCGGGTCAGCGTCTTGCGGTAGTTCTCCGGCATCCAGTCCTTGGCCTCGATGAAGTCGCCGTCGTCGATGCGCTCGTCGAAGCGCCGCTGCAGCTCGGCCTCCTCCAGCGTCGTGACGGCCTTCGCCGCTTCGGCCTTCTCGGTGTCCATCGATTGCGTGTACATCTGGGCTCCTTACTTCGGACGTTTGTCAATGACGCGCCGCGCCTTGCCGACGACGGTGCGCTCGATCGACGACGGCGCGCCCACGCTGACGGTGGTGGACACGCCGATCAGGTTCTTGATGCGCTGCTGCAGGCTGTCGGCCACCGCGTCGCGGCCGGCGTCGGCGTGCTCGGGCAGCAGTTCGACCAGCACCTGCACCTCGTCGAGCTTGCCCGAGCGGGTCACGACCAGCTGGTACTGGCCCGAGAGCTGGCCCTGCTGCAGCACCAGTTCCTCGATCTGCGTCGGGAAGAGGTTGACGCCACGGATGATCAGCATGTCGTCGCTGCGGCCGACGATCTTGCCCATGCGGCGCATGCTGCGCGCGGTCGGCGGCAGCAGCCTCGTCAGGTCGCGGG
Organism: uncultured Rubrivivax sp.; assembly: GCA_937975735.1. Taxonomy (GTDB): domain Bacteria; phylum Pseudomonadota; class Gammaproteobacteria; order Burkholderiales; family Burkholderiaceae_C; genus Rubrivivax. The sequence continues at coordinate 12,449 of CALJUI010000304.1, read as the reverse complement.
TGCGGTAGCGGATGACCGGCAGCGCCTCCTTCGTCAGCGTCGTGAAGACCAGCTCGCCCTCCTCGCCGTCGGGCACCGGCTCGCCGGTCTCGGGGTCGATGATCTCCGGGTAGAAGTGGTCCTCCCAGATGACCGGGCCGTCCTTGCTCTCAATGCATTCGTTCGCCACGCCCGGCCCCATCACCTCCGACAGGCCGTAGATGTCGACCGCGTCGAGGCCGGCGCGCACCTCGATGTCGTGGCGCATCGCCTCGGTCCAGGGCTCGGCGCCGAAGATGCCGACCTTCAGCGAACTGGCGCGCGGGTCCAGGCCCTGGCGCTCCATCTCCTCGACGATCACCTGCATGTAGCTCGGCGTGACCATGATGATGTCGGGGCGGAAGTCGGCGATCAGCTGGACCTGCTTCTCGGTCTGCCCGCCGGACATCGGGATCACGGTGCAGCCGAGCTTCTCGGCGCCGTAGTGCGCGCCGAGGCCGCCGGTGAACAGGCCGTAGCCGTAGGCCACGTGCACGATGTCGCCGCGCCGCCCGCCACTGGCGCGGATCGAGCGCGCGACGAGGTCGGCCCAGGTGTCGATGTCCTTCTGCGTGTAGCCGACGACCGTCGGCTTGCCCGTGGTGCCCGAGCTGGCGTGCACGCGCACGACCTGCTCGCGCGGCACCGCGAACATGCCGAAGGGGTAGTTGTCGCGCAGGTCCTTCTTCGTCGTGAACGGGAACTTCGCGAGGTCGGCGAGCGATTGGCAGTCCGACGGGTGCACGCCCGCCGCGTCGAAGGCGGCGCGGTAGTGCGGCACGTTCTCGTAGGCATGTGCCAGCGTCTTCTTCAGACGCTGCAGCTGCAGCGCGGCCAGTTCGTCGCGGCTGGCGGTCTCGATCGGCTCGAGGTCGCCGGGGGCGGGCTGCTTGACGGGCATCTGGTTCTTTCTCCTCAGAGCTGGACGACAGGCTTGCCGCGCGCGGTGTACGAGCGCCCGCGGAAGACCGCCACGCGCTCGCCGCGCTGGTTGACGACCTCGGTGTCGTAGACGCCGCTGCGGCCGCCCTTGGCGACCTCGGTGCAGGTGGCGGTCAGCACGTCGTCCTTGCGGCCGGGGGCGAGCAGGTCGATCGCGAAGCCGGCGGCGACGGTGACCTCGTTGTACGAGTTGCAGGCATAGGCGAAGGCCGAGTCGGCGAGCATCGCGACCAGGCCACCGTGGCAGATGTCGTGGCCGTTGAGCATGTCCTCGCGCACGGTCATCCGCAACACCGCCCGGCCGGGCGCGACCGAAACGATCGTCATGCCCAGCGCCTTGGTGGCGCGGTCGTTGGCCACCATGCCGTCGCGGACCGCTTCGGCGATGGCTTGAGCTTGGGCATCTGATGGGGACATGCGCTGGATCAAATTATTTACCGACCGGTCGGTAGATGATAGACGCTGGCGTAGTCTGACTCAAGTCAAGTCAGCCCTCGGCCGACCTGGGACTTACCCGAGCCGGCGGACGCCCGCGGGCGGGACACCGGCCGCGTCCCAGGCCGGTCCGTCGAACCAGGGATCGCCCTTCAGGCGAGCGGCCAGCATCGGCAGCGATTCGAGGCCCCAGAACAGCCGGCCGTCGACGTCGATCGTCGGCACGCCGAACAGGCCCGCGGCGATCGCGCGCTCGGTGGCCGCGCGCAACTCGGCCTTGACCTCGGGCGAGGCCGGGTCGCGCACCGGCGCCACCGCGTCGGTCAGCGCCTGCAGCCGCGCGGGATCGTTGGCGTCGGCGCCGTCCGAGCGCCAGACGTGACGCATCAGCAGTTCGACGACACGCCGGTTCGGCGTTCCCCCGGCCGGCACGCTGGCCAGCGCGAGGCGCAGCAGGGCCAGCGGGTTGAACGGGTGCATGGCCGGCGTCTGCAACGGCACGCCCAGTTCGTGCGCGCGCCACGCGACGTGCCGAAAGGTCCAGGCGCGCTTGGGCTCGATCTCGGCCGGCCCCTTCTGGCCATGCTGCTGCAGCAACCCGGCGAACAGCACCGGCCGGTAGTCGACGACGTAGCTGCAACCCTCGAGCGCCTGCGGCAGGTGCTCGAAGGCGAGGTAGGCGTAGGGCGAGACCGGATCGAAGTAGAAGGCCAACGGTTTCATCGCTGCTCCCTGATGCGGCCTGGCTCCCCGGACGCGATACGCGCCCGCCGCTGCACGCGACGCCGGCTGAGCTCGACGCGGATCGCGCGCTTGGCGTCGTCGTCGAGTTGCGACCAGGCCGCGATCTCGTCGATCGTGCGCAGGCAGCCTTCGCACCAGCCGGTGGCCGCGTCCATTCGGCAGACGTTGATGCAGGGGCTGGCGACCTCGCCCATCACCTCATCCCGTCACGTCGGCGACCGGCGCGCCGGTCAGGCGCTCGAGGTCGGCCGGCGACAGCGCGAACACCGCGTTCGGATGGCCGGCCGCGGCCCAGATGCGCTGGAAGCGGAACAGCTCGCGGTCGATCAGCGTCTCGGCCGGTTCGGCATGGGCCAGCGGCGCGACGCCGCCGATCGCGAAGCCGGTGCGCGCCTTGACGAAGCCCGCGTCGGCACGTGCCAGCGGCCCGACCCGCGCCGCCACCTGGGCCTCGTCGACGCGCCGGTCGCCGGAAGTGATCACGAGCACCGCGCGCTCGTCGGCAACCCGGCGGAAGATCACGCTCTTGGCGATCTGGCCGACCGCGACGCCGAGTGCGTCGGCCGCCTGCTGCGAGGTGCGGGCGGCCTCGCTCAGCCAGACCGGGGCGTGGGCATGGCCGGCCGCGGCCAGCGCGTCGGCCACGCGCTGCACGGCGGCGGGCCACGGCGGCGGATTCTCCGTGTGCTTGCTCACGCCGCGACTCCGCTGCGGGTGCGCACGGCCTGCCGACCGCGCGGATACTGCGGCCTGCCATGAACGCCAACTTGCGCCTGCAGCTCGCCAACCGCATCCACCTGATGCTGATGCGCGAACTCGGCCAGGGCATCGACGTCGCGGCGCTGCTGCGCCAGCCGGTCTACGCGCGTGACGTGCTGCTCGTCTGCGAGGCGCTCGAGGGCACAGACGGCCCGGCGCTGGCGCGGCAGTTCCGTGCCGGCGCGCCGGTCGAGCCGGGCCCGGCGCCCTGGAAGGTGTCGACCGGCCTCGCACCTCACGGCACGCTCTCCAGGCGCAGGAGTTCGCCCCCCTCGGCGACCTGATCGCCGACGCCGTACAGCACCTCGGCGATCACGCCGTCGCGCGGGGCGTGCAGCGTGTGCTCCATCTTCATCGCCTCCATCACCGCCAGCGCCTGGCCGCGCTTGACGGCGTCCCCGGCCTTGGCGTGCAGAGCGATCACCTTGCCCGGCATCGGCGCCGTCAGCCGGCCGCCCTCGCCTGCATGGTCGCCGGCGTGCGCGATCAGGTCGATCTCGGTGACCAGCGCGCTGCCTTCCGGCGCGAACACCGCGAGCCGCTCGCCGTCGCGGTAGACCGCGAGCCGCACGCGGCGGGAGCCGATGACCACGTCGTGGCGGCCGTCGCCGAGCGAGCGCGCGGCGAAGGGCCAGCGCTGCGCGTCGATGCCGAGCTCGGTCGTGCCGTCGTGGCCGCGCGAGAGCTGCACCGCGTGCTGCACGCCGCCGACCTCGAGGTCGAAGCGGCGCTGCGCGCCGCCGTGCAGGCGCCAGCCGTCGCGCCGCGACCAGGGGTCGGCCCCCTCGAGGGCCTGCTCCTCCTGCTGCGCCAGCGCAACCACGCCGGCGGCGGCGACCTCCAGCGCCAGCGGTGGCGCCTCGAACAGCGCCGCGCGCTCGCGCTCGATCAGCGCGGTGTCGAGGTCGGCGGTGGCGAAGGCGGTGGTGCCGACGACCCGGCGCAGGAAGGCGACGTTGGTGTGCAGGCCGACGATGTGGGTGTCGCGCAATGCCGCGTCCAGGCGGGCCAGCGCCTGCGCGCGGTTCTCGCCCCAGACGATGAGCTTGGCGATCATCGAGTCGTAGTACGGGCTGATCGCGTCGCCTTCGTCGAAGCCGCGGTCGATGCGCACCGGCGCCGGCGGGTGCGCCGGCTCGGCGTCGGCGTTGCGGCGGAAGGCGACGTGATCGGGCCAGCGCGCGGTGTTCATATCACCGGTGGCAGGCAGGAAGTTGGCGTCCGGGTTCTCGGCGCAGATGCGCGCCTCGATCGCGTGGCCGTGGATCTTCAGCTGGTCCTGTTTCAGCGGCAGCGGCTCGCCGGCGGCCACGCGCAGCTGCCACTCGACGAGGTCCAGCCCGGTGATCGCCTCGGTCACCGGGTGCTCGACCTGCAGCCGGGTGTTCATCTCCATGAAGTAGAAGCGGATGTCGCCGTCGCCAACCTCCTCGGCGATGAACTCGACGGTGCCGGCGCCGACGTAGCCGACCGCCTTCGCCGCGGCCACCGCGGCCGCGCCCATCTCGGCGCGGCGGGTCTCGCTCATGCCCGGCGCGGGCGCCTCCTCGAGCACCTTCTGGTGGCGCCGCTGCACCGAGCAGTCGCGCTCGAAGAGGTGGATGCATTCGCCATGCGTGTCGGCGAAGACCTGGATCTCGATGTGGCGCGGGCGCGTGACGTAGCGCTCGACCAGCACATGGTCGTCGCCGAAGCTGTTCTTCGCCTCGCGCTGGCAGGAGGCCAGCGCGGCGGCGAAGTCGGCGGCCGAGTCGACGCGCCGCATGCCCTTGCCACCGCCACCGGCGCTGGCCTTGATCAGCACCGGGTAGCCGATGCGGTCGGCCTCGCGCGCGAGCAGCGCGGGATCGTTGTCCTTGCCGTGGTAGCCGGGCACCAGCGGCACGCCGGCCTTGTCCATCAGCGCCTTGGCGGCGGACTTGCTGCCCATCGCCGCGATCGCGCTCGCCGGCGGGCCGATGAAGGCCAGGCCCTGCGCCGCGCAGGCCTCGGCGAAGGCCTCGTTCTCGCTGAGGAAGCCGTAGCCGGGGTGGATGGCCTGCGCGCCGCAGGCCTTGGCCGCGTCGAGGATGCGCTGCCACTGCAGGTAGCTGTCGCGCGGCGGCGCGGCGCCGATGTGCACCGCTTCGTCGCAGGCGTGCACGTGGCGGGCGTCGGCATCGGCGTCGGAGTACACCGCGACCGTGCGCACGCCCAGGCGCGCGGCGGTGGCGGCCACCCGGCAAGCGATCTCCCCTCGGTTCGCAATCAGGATCTTCTGGAACATGGACGGCCCCTCAGGCGATCGCGGCGCGGCCGCGACCGGTCACGCGGCGCCACAGCGCACGGACGAACTTGAACAGGAAGGCGATCAGCGCGACCGCCGCGATCAGCGCCAGCGCCAGCGCGATATAGAAGGTCGTCGGCGACACCCACGACAGCCACAGCATCACCGGCACCGCGGCATCGCCGAGCAGCGACATCGCGATGTTCGAGAACGGCTCCGGCGAGGTGTTGACCGCCGCCCGCGTGCTGGCCTTCGCGACATGGCTGGTCGCCGCCAGCGTGCCGCCCATCAGCCCGGCGAGCACCGCCATCTGGCCGGCATCGATGCCGAACACGCCGGCGGCCAGCGCCGCGCCGGCCGGGATGCGGATCACGGTGTGCACCGCGTCCCAGGCCGAGTCGACCAGCGGCACCTTGTCGGCGACGAACTCCACCAGCAGCAGCGCGCCGCTGCCCCACAGCAGCGCCGGCTGCTGCAGCAGCTGCAGCCCGTTCGGCAGCGCCACCCAGCCGAGGTGGCCGGCCAGTCCGGTGAGGAAGACCACCGCGTACAGGCGCAACCCGCTCGCCCAGCCGAGCGCCGCGGCGACCGCCAGCAGTTCGGTGGTGCCGAGGTTCAGCGCGCCTTCCACGCCGGTTCTCGCTTCTGGAGGAAGGACTGCACGCCCTCGACGCCTTCGGGGCTGGTGCGGATGTCGGCGATGCGGCGCGCGGTCTCGGCGCGCAGCGCCTCGTCGATCGGCCGGCTGGCGACGTCGGCGACCAGCCGCTTGCAGGCCTTGACTGCGGCCGGGCCGTTGGCCACCAGCGCGGCCACGATGCCGTCGACCGTCGGATCAAGCGCATCGGCGGCCACGCACTCGTGCACGAAGCCGAGCGCCTTCGCGGCGGCCGCGTCGAAGCGCTCGGCGGTGACGAAATAGCGCCGCGACGCCTGCTCACCGAGCGCCCGCACGACGTAGGGACCGATCGTCGCCGGCAGCAGACCGAGCCGGGCCTCGCTCAGGCAGAAGTGGGCGCCGTCGGCGGCGACCAGCACGTCGCAGGCGGCGGCCAGCCCGACGCCGCCGGCGTAGCAGTCGCCGTGCACGCGGCCGACCACCGGCAGCGGGCAGGCGTAGATCGTCCACAGCATGTCGGCCAGCCGCTGCGCGTCGGCGCGGTTGCCGTCCCAGTCGTACCCCGCCATCGCGCGCATCCAGTTCAGGTCGGCGCCGGCGCAGAAGGCCTTGCCATGGCCGCCGAGCACGATCGCGCGCAGCGACGGGTCGGCACCGAGGCGGGCGAAGGCCGCGCTCAGTTCGGCGATCACTTCGTCGTTGAAGGCGTTGCGCACCTCGGGGCGGTTCAGATAGACGTGGGCGACCGCGCCGCCGATCCGGATGTCCAGCGTGGTCATTCGTCTTTGGCCTCCTGCTGCAGCATGAAGATCAGGTCGAGCTCGGGCGCCGGCTGGCCCAGCGCGGTCAGCGCGGCGCTGATCTGGCCGCGGTGGTGGGTGCCGTGGTTGAACACATGGGCCATCGTCTCGGCCATCGGCAGCGTCACGGTCCCGCCGTTCAGCCGCGCGTACTGCAGCTGCCCGTGCAGGCGGTCGTGGCTCCAGCCCTCGATCAGGCCGGGCCAGCGCGCCGCGCCCTCGCGCAGGCGCCGGGCCAGGGCCGCCCGGTCGGTTTCGGCCTCGCTGTCGAGCGCGACCACCGGCGACCGGCCCTCGGCGATGCGCGGCCACCACAGCAGGTGCTCGCCGACGAGCAGGTGGTTCAGCGTGCCGTGGATGCTGCCGAAGGCCAGGCCCAGCGGGCGCCGGTAGGCGGCGTCGTCGAGCGGCGCCACCGCGGCGAGCAGCCGGTCGGTGGCCCAGGCGTTGTAGCGCGCCATCGTCATCAGCTGGCGCAGCAGCGGCGAACGGTCGAGCAGCTTCTCCATCACCACGCTGCGGTAGGTCTTGCCCGGCCATTGCACGTGGCCGACCACGCGGTAGCCCATGTAGCGGTAGAAGGCGCACAGTTCCTCGGCCGGCTCGGCCATGTCGACCGCCATGCGACGGTAGCCGCGTGCCAGCGCCCATTCCTCGGCCTGCGCGAGCAGCCCGCGCGCGACGCCGCGCCCGCGCCAGTCGGGATCGACCGCGAACTGGTGGAAGTGCACGGTGCCGCGGTCGCGGTACAGCGGCAGCACGTCGACCCAGTCGCCGGACACCGTGTCGATGGGGCTGCTGACCGTGATCGTGCCGATCAATCGGCCGCGGTGCGCGGCGACGTGGCACTGGCCCTCCAGCGTGCGCTGGCGCGTCGCGTCCTCGCTCTGGGTCGCCGCGGTCAGGTTCAGGCCCTGCGCCGCCAGGTGCGCGTAGGCGCGGTGGAGCAGCGTCGTCAGCGCGGCGAGCGAGTCGCGCGCGGCGAGCGCGCGGATCTCGAACTCGGTGTCGGCGGACGTGGGGGTCAGCATGGTCGCGCGGCGGGGCCGGTCGTCACATCCGGAACACGCCGAACTTCGGGCTGTCGGGGATCGGGGCGTTCAGGCTCGCGCTGATCGCCAGCGCCAGCACGCGGCGGGTGTCGGCCGGGTCGATCACGCCGTCGTCCCACAGCCGGGCACTCGCGTAGTAAGGGTGCGCCTGGTGCTCGAACTGCTCGAGGATCGGCCGCTTGAACGCCGCCTCCTCGTCGGCCGACCATTGGCCGCCCTTGGCCTCGATGCCGTCGCGCTTGACGGTCGCCAGCACGCTGGCGGCCTGTTCGCCGCCCATCACGCTGATGCGCGCGTTCGGCCACATCCACAGGAAGCGCGGCGAGTAGGCGCGGCCGCACATGCCGTAGTTGCCCGCGCCGAAGCTGCCGCCGATGATGACGGTGAACTTCGGCACCGTCGCCGTCGCCACCGCGGTGACCATCTTCGCGCCGTGCTTGGCGATGCCCTCGCTCTCGTACTTGCGGCCGACCATGAAGCCGGTGATGTTCTGCAGGAACACGAGCGGGATGCGGCGCTGGCAGCACAGCTCGATGAAATGCGCCCCCTTCATCGCGCTCTCGCCGAACAGGATGCCGTTGTTGGCGACGATGCCGACCGGCATGCCCTCGATGTGCGCGAAGCCGGTGACCAGGGTCGCGCCGTAGCGCGCCTTGAACTCGTCGAAGGCGCTGTCGTCGACGATGCGGGCGATGATCTCGCGCACGTCGAAGGGCTTGCGCGGGTCGGTCGGGATCACGCCGTGCAGCTCGCCGGGGTCGAAGCGCGGCGGGCGCGGCGGCTGACAACGCAACTGCTCGGCCTTGCGCCAGTTCAGGTGGCCGACCACGCTGCGCGCCAGCGCCAGCGCGTGCAAATCGTTCTCGGCGAGGTGATCGGCGACGCCGGACAGCCGCGTGTGCACGTCGCCGCCACCCAGGTCCTCGGCGCTGACGACCTCGCCGGTGGCCGCCTTCACCAGCGGCGGGCCGCCGAGGAAGATCGTGCCCTGGTTCTTCACGATGATCGTCTCGTCGCTCATCGCCGGCACGTAGGCGCCGCCGGCGGTGCACGAACCCATCACGACCGCGATCTGCGGCACGCCCTGCGCCGACAGGTTGGCCTGGTTGTAGAAGATGCGCCCGAAGTGGTCGCGGTCCGGGAAGACCTCGTCCTGGTTGGGCAGGTTGGCGCCGCCGCTGTCGACGAGGTAGATGCAGGGCAGCCGGTTCTGCATCGCGATCTCCTGCGCGCGCAGGTGCTTCTTGACCGTCAGCGGGTAGTAGGTGCCGCCCTTGACGGTGGCGTCGTTGCAGACGATCAGGCACTCGACGCCGGCCACGCGGCCGATGCCGGCGATCATGCCGGCGCCGGGCGCGGCGTTGTCGTACAGGTCGAGCGCGGCCAGCGGCGCGATCTCCAGGAAGGGCGTGTCCGGGTCGAGCAGCATCTCCACGCGCTCGCGCGGCAGCAGCTTGCCGCGAGCGAGGTGCTTGGCGCGCGCCGACTCGCCGCCGCCCTCGGCGATCCTGGCCAGCCTGGCGTTGAGGTCGTCGACCAGCGAGCGCATCCACTTCACGCTGGCCTTGAAGTCGTCGCTGCGCGGGTTGATCTGCGAGGTGAGGGTCGACATCGGATCGGTCTCCGGGGCCGGGGCCGGGGGATGGATTGACGTTTACGTCAACGTCAATTCTAGGGTCACGGAAGGCGGTTCAGGTCTTGGCGGCCTGGCTGGGCTTGTCCGTCACCGGCGCGCCCGCGGCCTTCCAGGCGGTGTAGCCGCCGTCGATGTGCGCGACCTTGGGCAGGCCCATGTCCTGCAGCGTCTTGGTCGCCAGCGCCGAGCGCCAGCCGGCGGCGCAGAACAGCACGAAGTGGCGGTCCTCGCCGAAGGGCTTCTTGAAGTACGGTGACTCGGGGTCGACCCAGAACTCGAGCATCCCGCGCGGCGCATGGAAGGCCCCCGGGATCACGCCTTCGCGCTCGAGCTCGCGAACGTCGCGGATGTCGACGAACATCACGTCCTCGCGGCCGTGCAGCTCGCGCGCCTCCTCGACGCTGTAGGTGGTGATCGCCGCGGTGGCTTCGTCCACCATCGACTTGACGGTCTTGCGCATGGCCTCGTCTCCGGTCTGCCTCGGACCCACAGCGTAGCGCACCGCCACGCGGCCGGCATCGACGCTAGCCGGCCGCGAGCGCGCCGAACAGCGCGGCGAAGGCCTGCGCCCGCGTCATCGACAGGCCCGTGCGCCGGACCTGCTCGAGACGCTCTTCGGGCAGGGCCGCTCGAAGGGCGGACTCGAGCGCGTCACGGCGCGCCGCGACCGTCGGCCAGCGGATCAGCCCCTGCCCGGCCCATGCGGCATCGGCATGGGCCATCGCGCTCGCCGCGACCTCGCTCTGGCCCGAAGCCGCTGCGGCGATCGCCAAGGGATCGAGCAGGCGCAGGTCGTCGCGGTCCGCGGCCAGACGCCGCTGGGCCTCCGTGGCCATCGGCAGGCCCTCGTCGACCCGGCCCTGCAGCAGCAGCACCCCCGCCAGGGCCTCATAGACCGGGCCGGCTCGGCGGTCGGTGACGCCCGCCGCGGCGAGTCCGGCCAGGGCCTTGCGGGCCAGCGCTTCCGCCCGCTCGGCCTGTCCGAGCGCCAGTTCGCAGTCGACGACGTTGACGCCGGTTAGGCGCAGCGTGAAGACCGGATCGCGCAGTGCCGACAGCTCGCCTTGCTCGACGGCGCAGGCCAGCGCGTCGGCTTCGCGGCCCTCGCGCCTCAGCCAGCGGTACCGGGCCCAGCGCAGGTAGGACCGCCCGGCCGGCGGCCAGCCCTCCTGTTCGAGCGCCAAGGCCTCGTCGACCAGCGGCCGCAGGTCGGGCGCGTCGGCGCGCTGCGCGCCGATCAGCACGTTGCAGGCCAGGGCCTCGTGCAGCCAGTGCGGGTCGCCCTGGCGACGGAAGATCGAGACGGCGAGTTGCGCCGCGCGCCAGGCCTCCGCGCTGGCGAACTTGGCCCCGGCCCCGGCTACGCGCAGCCAGAACGGGCCGGAAAGCTCCTCGGGCACGCCCTGCAGCGCCATCGCCTGCAGCGGTTGCAGCCGACGCGCCTGCTCGTTGACCATGTCGGCACGCACGAAGGCCATCGCGGTCTGCGTCGCGACGGTCAGCGCCAGCCGATGGTCACCGGATCCGGTGGCCCATTCCAGGGCTGCACGTGCGTTGTCGAGTTCGGCGGCGTCGGCCTCGAACTCGTCGGCCGTGCAGCGCCAGCGCCGCGGCGGCCGCGACCGAGGCGCGAGGTGCTCGGCCATGGTCTCGGCATGTCGGCGCAGCATCGCCTCGGTCTCGCCGCGCTCGGCCAGCTGCTCGAGCGCGAACAGCCGGGTCGTCTCCAGCAGCCGGTAGCGGGGCATCCCGGCGGCGTCGACCAGCACCAGCGACTTGTCGACCAGCGACCCCAGGTGCTCGAGCACGTCCCAGCCGTCGATGTCCTCGCTCTCGGCCACGCGCTGTGCCGCCTCCAGGGCGAAGCTGCCGACGAAGCAGCCGAGCCGGCGGAACACGGCCTGCTCGGCAGGCGACAGCAGCGCATGGCTCCACTCCAGGGCCGCCCGCAGGGTCTGATGGCGGCGCAGCGCCGCGCGCGCGCCCGCGGTCAGGACCTGGAAGCGATCGCGCAGCCGCCACCGCACACCGTCGACGCCGAGCAGGCTGACGCGGGCTGCGGCCAGTTCGATGGCCAGCGGAATGCCGTCCAGCTGCCGGCAGATGTCGGCCACCGCGGACGCATTCGCGCCCTCGAGGCGAAACCGCGCGTCGGACGCGTGTGCGCGGACGGCGAAGAGCTGTCCGGCGCCGCTTCGCGCGACCTCGGCCGCATCGTCCGAGACCGGCAGGTCGAGCGGCGACACGCGAAAGACCTGCTCGTGCGGGATCCGCAGTACCTCCTGGCTGGTCACCAGGAAGCGCAGCGCCGGCTGGAGGTCGCGCAGCGCCGCGACGAGCTTGGCCGTCGACTCCAGCAGGTGCTCGGCGTTGTCCAGCACGAGCCAGTCATGTCCGGTCAGCAGCGGCGCGAGGGTGACGGCGGCATCGGTGCCGTCGGTCTCGTAGCCCAGTTCGCGGCCGATCGCCGCGCCGATCAGCGACGGCTCGGTCAGCGGGGCCAGGTCGACCACGCAGATCGCGCGGCCCTGCGCGCGAAGCACCGCGACCGTCTCCAGGGCGAGGCGGGTCTTGCCGATGCCACCAGCACCGGCCACGGTGACCATCCGGTGCGTGCGCAGCTGTGCCAGCAGGTCCTGCAGGTCGGCGTCGCGGCCGACCAGCGTCGACAACCTCGGCGCCGGCGCCGGAGGCTGCGGCGGCGCGGCGTCGACCCCGGCGATCCGGACTGGCAACGTGAACCGATAGCCGCGCCCCGGCACGGTCGCGATCGCCGGGTGGCCAAGCAGCTTGCGCAGCGTCACCACCTGCACTTGCAGGTTGTTCTCCTCGACCACCACGCCCTGCCAGACCAGCTCCAGCAACTCGTCCTTGCCGACCACGCGGTCCCGCCGCTCGACCAGCGCCAGCAGCATGTCCAGCGCACGCGCGCCGAGCTTGACCTGGCGTTCGCCTTCCGGGCCCGCCTCGAACACGGCGCGCCGGGCCGGCACCAGCCGGTAGGTGCCCAGGTGGTAGCAGAGTTCCGGGTCGATGGCGAGCGACACGGCCCGGATGCTAGTCCCGCGCCGCGCCGCGCAAACCGTCCGGTCACAGGCTTAAGGAGATTTAAGGGGTGGACCCAGCATCAGGCGCGCCGCCGGGCCCAACATCGATCCCCTCCGAACGACTCAGGAGA
>CALJUI010000303.1 GCA_937975735.1 uncultured Rubrivivax sp. | reverse complement strand
TGGCCACCGCGACCGCCGCCGCGCTGTCCGGGTCGGTCGCCGCGGCGGCATGCGGCAGCACGGTGATCCGCGGATGGCCCCAGAACGCATGCGCGGCGGGCAGCGGCTCGGTGGCGAAGACGTCGAGCACGGCGTGGCCGATCTGCCCGCTGGCCAGCGCGTCGAGCAGATCGGCCTCGACCAGATGTGCGCCGCGCGCCAGGTTGACCAGCCCCGCACCCTGCGGCAGCGCGGCGAACAACGGCGCGGCGAGCAGGCCGCGCGTGGCCTCGGTCAGCGGCAGCAGGTTGATCAGCACGTCGGTCCTCGGCAGCAGCCCGCGCAGGCCGTCGGCGCCGAAGGCCCCGTGCACGCCGTCCGGCAGGTCGCGCGGCCGACGTGCCCAGCCCTGCACGCGGTAGCCCATCGTCACGAGGCGGCGCGCCGTCGTCAGTCCCATCTCGCCGAGGCCGAGCACGGTCACGCGCCAGTCGCCTGCGCGCCGCTGAGGCCATTCCTGCCAGCGCCGCTCGGCCTGCTGGCGCGCGTAGGTGAAGAAGTGGCGCTGCAGCGCCAGCGTGGCCCACAGCGCGGTCTCGGCCATCGCCGCGTTCATCATCGGGTCAACCATGCGCGCGATCGGCACGCCCTCGGGCAGCGTGCGGTCGGCGAGCAGGCTGTCGACGCCGGCCCACAGCGACTGGATCACGCCGAGCGCCGGCAGCCCCTGCAGTGCGCCGGCCGGCGGCCGCGCGACCACTGCGGCGCGGATGCGATCGGCGATCGGCCGCGCCTCGTCGAAGCCGTGCCAGCGGAACTCCGGCCCGGCGGCGGCCAGCGCGCGTCGCCATTGCGCGACTTCCGTCGCGTCGAGGGCGCCGCCCAGCACGATATCCATGCCCGGCAGCCTAACCGATGCAAGAATCGGCCGCATGAAGCGCATCTGCGCCGCATGGGGTTGGGCGTTGGCCATGGGCGTGGCGACGGCGCAGACGCTGACGCTGCACTACCAGGACCGGCCACCCTACTCGAGCCGCGCCGACGACGGCCGCGTCAGCGGGCTCGTCGCGACGCCTGCCGAGCGCGCGCTCAACGCCGCCGGCATCCCGTTCCGCTGGGCATTGACGCCGAGCCAGCGTCAGCTCGCGCTGATCCAGTCCGGCAAGGGGCCGCATTGCGGCGTCGGCTGGTTCCGCACGCCGGAGCGCGAAGCCAAGGGCCGCTTCAGCCGGGCGCTGTACCGCGACCGGCCGCTGGCCGCGCTGATGCGCGACGCCGTCGCGCTGCCGCAGCCGCTGCGCGTCGATGCGCTGCTGGCCGATCCACGCCGGCGCCTGCTGGTCAAGGAGGGCTACTCGTACGGCCCGGCCCTGGACGAGGCGATCGCCGGCGCGGCGAGCCGGCCCGAGCGCACCAGCGTCGACCCGCTGCAGATGGCGCGCATGCTGCTCGCCGCACGCGCCGACTGGATGATCGTCTCGCCCGAGGAGGCCGAGACGCTGCTCGCGCCCGGGCTGCGCCTGGTCGAGTTCGCCGACGTCTCGCCGGGCCCGACGCGCCACCTCTACTGCAGTGCCGACCTCCCCGACGACTGGCTCGTGCGCATCGACCGCGCGCTCGCCGCGACGGCGCGCTGATCCCGCCGATGCGTTCGCTGCCGCTGTCGATCCGGACCACGGTGCTGCTGGCCATCGTGATCGGCGTCGTGCTGCCGGCGTTGGTCGTCGTCAGCGTCGAGGGCGTGCTGGCGCGCCGCACGCACGAGCCGCTGATCGAACGCAGCCGCGATGCGGTGATGGGACTCGGTGCCGCGGTCGTCGCCGAGCCGGCCTGGACGCTCAGCGAACCCGGCCTGCGCGCCGCGGTCGGCCACCTGATGGCCGACCCGTCGATCTGCGCGGTGGCCCTGCTCGACCTGCAACCGGGCCAGGGGCCGAGCCCCTACGCCGAGCGCAGCTGCGCGTCGGGGCAGCGCGTCTCCGTTCGCGAAGCGCCGGTGCTTCACGACGGCAGGACGATCGCGCGCCTGCGCGTGACCTTCGACGACAACGAGATCGAGCGCCTGGTTGCCGCACGAAGGCTGATGACCGGCTGGCTCGTCGCGGCGCAGGTGCTGCTCGGCATCGCGGTGCTCGCCGGCGTGCTGTCGCTGCGCCTGCTGCGGCCGATCGACACGCTGAAGCGGCAGGCCGGCCGCCTGGCCGCGCGCGAGCCGCTGCCGCGCCTGCACTGGCCCCGGCGCGACGAGCTCGGCCAGCTCGGCGAGCACCTGTACGAGGCGCACGTGCAGATCCGCAGCCTGATCGGCGAGCTCGAGCAGAAGAACCGGCAGCTGCACCAGATGGCGATGTACGACCATCTGACCGGGCTGCCCAACCGCACATTGCTGCGCGAGCTGTTCACGCGCGAGGCGGCGATCGCCCGCCGCGAAGGGGCGATGCTTGCCCTGCTGTTCATCGACCTCGACCAGTTCAAGGCGATCAACGACACCCACGGCCATGCCGCCGGCGACGAACTGCTGATCAAGGTCGGCGACTCGGTGCAGTCGACGCTGCGCGAGTCCGACGTGGTCTGCCGCATGGGCGGCGACGAGTTCCTGGTGCTGCTGCCGCACGTCGACGGATGGGACGTCGTCGCGGCCACCGCCGACCGGCTGCTGCAGGCGATCGAGACGCCGCATGCGCTGGGCGGCGCCGGCGAGCCCCAGCGCGTGCGGGCGAGCATCGGCATCGCGATGTACCCGGCCGACGGCGCCGACTTCGACGCCCTCGCGCGCGCCGCCGACCTGGCGATGTACCGCAGTAAGGAGCTCGGCCGCGGCCGCTACAGCTTCTATCACGCCGACCTCGACGCGAGCTTTCGCCACCGGCTCGAACTCGAGCGCGAGCTGGCCGACGCGATCGAGCAGCGCCAACTCGTGCTGCACTACCAGGCGGTGGTGGACGCGAGCGATGGCCGGGTCACCGGCTGCGAGGCCCTGGTGCGCTGGATGCATCCGCGCCACGGTCTGCTCGCGCCCGGTGCCTTCATCCACGTGGCCGAGGAAGCCGGGCTCGTGCCGGCGCTGGGCCGCTGGGTGCTCGACGCCGCCTGCGCGCAGCTGCGCGCCTGGAAGGCCGCCGGCGCGCCGCCGCTGCAGATGGCGGTCAACGTGTCGGCGCTGCAGCTGCGTCAGGCCGACTTCCCCGACACCGTGCGCCACATCCTGCAGCGCCACGGCATCGAGCCCGGCGAGCTCTCGCTCGAACTCACCGAGAGCACCCTGCTGGCCGACGGCGACGGCGCGCTCGCCACCGTGCAGCGCCTGCGCGAGGCCGGGGCGCGGCTGGCGCTGGACGACTTCGGCACCGGCTACTCGTCGCTGTCGTACCTGAAGCGGCTGCGGCCGGACCTGCTGAAGATCGACCGCAGCTTCGTGCGCGACCTGCCCGACGATGCCGACGACTGCCTGCTCACGCAGGCCATCCTGGGCATGGCGCACGCGCTGTCGATCGAGGTGCTGGCCGAAGGCGTCGAGAACGAGGCCCAGCGCGATTGGCTGCTGGCCCAGGGCGCCCGGCTGCAGCAGGGTTTCCTGTGGGCCCGGCCCGTGCCGGCCGGCGAATTCGAGCAGCGCCTGGCGCCGGCCTCAGCCTGAGGCCGCTTCGCGCAGCCGCGCCAGCGCGATCCGTACCGTCGCCGCGCGCACCGCGGCGCGATCGCCGCCGAGCTGCAGGCGCTCGGCCTTCGCACCGGCGTGGTCCGCGATCGCCAGCCAGAGCGAGGAAAACGGCTTGGGCGGAAGCCCAGCGCCGGGACAGACGATGGAAGACA
>CALJUI010000302.1 GCA_937975735.1 uncultured Rubrivivax sp. | reverse complement strand
GCCGGATGCTCGCCCACCGGCCCTCCGACGCCTTCTTCGACCCTGTGCACCCGCCCCCCGCGGCGGCCGCCTTCCTCAAAGGAGAACTGCCTTGGCATTGACGTCCCGCACCCGCCGCCTGCTCGGCGCCCTCGTCGTCGCGCTCGCCGGTGCCGGCGCGCAGGCCCAGAGCCCGTTCATCGTGATGGCGTCGACCACCTCGACCGAGCAGAGCGGGCTGTTCGCGCACCTGCTGCCGCGCTTCAAGGCCGCCAGCGGCATCGACGTGCGCGTGGTCGCGGTCGGCACCGGCCAGGCGCTGGACATCGGCCGACGCGGCGACGCCGACATCGTGTTCGTGCACAACACCGCCGCCGAGCAGAAGTTCGTCGCCGAAGGCCATGCGGTCAGGCGCCAGGACGTGATGTACAACGACTTCGTGCTCGTCGGCCCGGCCGCCGACCCGGCCGGGGTACGCGGCAAGGACATCGGCGCCGGCCTGCGCAGGCTCGCTGCCGCCGGCGCCGCCTTCGTCTCGCGCGGCGACAAGAGCGGCACCCATGCCGCCGAGCTGCGGCTGTGGCAGACGGTCGGCGTCGACCCCGCCGCCGGCCGGCCGGCCTGGTACAAGGAGTGCGGCTGCGGCATGGGCCAGGCGCTGAACCTCGGCGCGTCGATCGACGGGCACGTGCTGACCGACCGCGCCACCTGGCTGTCGAACAGGAACCGCGGCCGGCTGGCGATCCTCGTCGAGGGCGACACCCGGCTCTTCAACCAGTACGGCGTGATGGTCGTCGACCCGGCCCGCCACCCGAAGGTCAAGGCCGACCTCGCGCAGCGCTTCGCGGACTGGGTGCTGTCGCCGGCCGGCCAGAAGGCGATCGCCGACTACAGGATCGACGGCGAGCCGCTGTTCTTTCCCAACGGCGGTTGACCCTGCGCCTTGAACTGGATCAAGTCGAGGGCCGCCCCGGCGTCCATACTGAAAAGGTCCCACACCGAACCGGAGCGATGCCATGCCCGATATCCCGCAAGGCTTCCGTCCGCTCGACCCGGGCCGAGTCAATCCGATGGACCCGGTCGAGATGGCCTACTGGTGCCGCAGCTTCGGCTGCACGCCAGAACAGATGAACGCCGCGATCGCCCGCGTCGGCGAGCATGTCGAGGAGATCCGCCGCGAACTGCGGCGCTCGAGCCCGACGCGCGCCTGAGTCGCGCTTGATCCAGGACAGGTCGCACCGGCGGCGCGGCCCGCACACTGCCGCGATGGACACCGCCGCCGTCACCCCCCTGCCCGCCGCGTCGCTCTGGCACGGGGCGTTTCCGATCGAACGCGCCGCCAGCGGCTGGCTCGGCCACCTGACCAGGGACGTGCCGGAGCTGGAGGCGCGCTGGTCGGGCCTGGACCACGCCTCGCGCGCGGCCATCGCGCGCATCACCGGCGGGCTGTCGCCGGTGTCGATCGCGCAGGCGCAGGCCGACTGGGCGATGCACCTGGCGCTGGCGCCGGGCAAGCAGATGCAGCTGGTCGAGAAGGCCTTCAAGAAGGCGCTGCGCTGGGGCCTGTTCGCCTACGGCGCGCTGCGCCCCGGCGGCGAGCCGGCGATCGAGCCGCTGCCGCAGGATCGCCGATTCGCCGACCCGGCCTGGCAGGCCTGGCCGTACAACCTGATGGCGCAGGGCTTCCTGCTGACGCAGCAGTGGTGGCACGTCGCGACGACCGGCATTCCGGGCGTGACCCAGCACCACGAGGACATGATGAACTTCGGCGTGCGCCAGTGGCTCGACCGCTGGGCGCCGTCGAACTTCATCAGCACCAACCCGGTCGTGCAGGCCGAAACGCTCAGGCGCGGCGGGGCCAACCTGTGGCAGGGCTGGCTGAACGCGATCGAGGACTGGCAGCGCACCGTCACCGGTGCACCGCCGGTGGGCGCCGAGGCCTTCGAGGTCGGTCGCGACGTCGCGGTGACGCCGGGCCGAGTGATCCTGCGCAACCCGCTGATCGAGCTGATCCAGTACACGCCGACGACGCCGAAGGTGCGGGCCGAGCCGATCCTGATCGTGCCGGCCTGGATCATGAAGTACTACGTGCTGGACCTGTCGCCGCACAACTCGCTGATCCGCTTCCTGGTCGACCGCGGCCACACGGTGTTCGCGATCTCGTGGAAGAACCCCGACCCGCGCACCGACCCGGCCGACGCCGAGCTCGGCATGGACGACTACCGCCGCCTCGGCGTGGCGGCGGCGCTGGACATGATCGGCAAGGTCTGCCCGCGCCAGCGCGTGCACCTGACCGGCTACTGCCTGGGCGGCACGCTGACCGCGATCAGCGCCGCGCAGATGGCGCGCGACCACGACGACCGACTGGCCAGCCTGACGATGCTCGCGGCGCAGGTCGACTTCGAGGAGCCGGGCGAGATCTCGCTCTTCCTCGACGACAGCCAGATCACCTTCCTCGAGGACCTGATGCGCCAGCGCGGCGTGCTCGACGGCGGGCAGATGGCCGGCGCGTTCCGGATGCTGCGCTCGAACGACCTGATCTGGTCGTACCGGCTGCAGAACGTGCTGCTCGGCCAGCGCCCGCCGATCAACGCCCTGATGGCCTGGAACGCCGACGCGACCCGGATGCCGCAGCGCATGCACGCCGAGTACCTGCGCACGATGTTCCTCGACAACCAGCTGGCCGAAGGCCGCTACGCGGTGGACGGGCGGCCGGTGGCGCTCACCGACATCCGGGTGCCGATCTTCGCGGTCGGCACGCTGACCGACCACGTCGCGCCCTGGCGGTCGGTCTACAAGATCCACCGCCTGACCGACACCGACGTCACCTTCGCGCTGACCAGCGGCGGCCACAACGCCGGCATCGTCTCCGAGCCCGGCCACCCCGGCCGCCACTACCAGCTGCGCACCAGTCCGAACGCCGAGCACGCGCTGGATGCCGACCGCTGGCTGCGCGAGACGCCGTCGGTCGAGGGCTCGTGGTGGCCGGCCTGGTCGGACTGGCTGGTCGAGCGCTCGTCGGGCCTGCGCAAGCCGCCGCGCATGCCGCGCGGGCTGGGGCCGGCGCCGGGGGAGTACGTGCGCGGGCGCTAGCGCGGGGAGCCCTCCGTTGCGTGTCACCGGCTCATCGAACCGATCCGAGGCGCCGGCGATCGAGCCGCGGCACGGATCGGCGCCGCGCCGCCTACAGCTGGATCGGCGTCTCGTGCGGGAAGCGGCCCTCGCGCAGATAGCTCGCCTCGGCCTCGGTGCTCGGGCGGCCGAGGATCGCGTTGCGGTGCGGATGGCGGCCGAACCGGCGTGCGACGGCGAGATGGCGGCGCGCCTGGGCCGCAGCGAACTCGTACATCGGCCGCAGCGGTTCGGGCGCCTGCTCGACCAGCATGTCCGACAGCCGGGCGTTGCGCTCGATGCGGTCGACCAGGTCCGGGCCTCGGTGACCTCGCACTGAGCTGCTGGCTCGGCTGACGGCGCGTGCAACCGGCGACGACGGGAGAACGCGTCGGCGTGGACGACGGAGTCACTCCGCAACCACGCCACAAGCGGGCAGCGACTCGGCCCTTTCGCCGTGCGCCCAGGCGGACCTGTGGTCAGCGCGCGGGCAAGGTCAGGGCAACCAGCCTCCACTCGCGACGACCGGCGCCGAGCAGGTTCGAACTCGGGCGCTCTTCGATGCCCTTGACCGCGAAGTAGGACTGCAGACCCAGCGATGGGACCACCCAGTGCCGAGAGGTCCAGCCCCGCCTCGTCGTCGAGACGACCCTGAACGCCTCGAACGTGCCCGCCGGCACGGTGACGGTCTCGACCGCCTCGACTCGAACCTCGAGCCGAACCGGCACCACGGGCTTGGAGCCGAAGCTCTCCTCCGTCATGCGGGCTTCCGCCGTCCATGACTTGCCGACCGCGAGCGGCCACTGGATCGACAGCAGGGGCGGCTCGTAGGTCCAAACGGGCCGCCCGGTGTTGTCCAACTCGGCGACGGTGGCCGCGCTCTCGACCTCGAAGAGCACGGTCTTGTCTTCGGCGGACACCGCGGCGACGACGGACCGCCCCTTCCACTCCCGGCGCTCGAACTTCCAGGCGATGCGGCCGGCGGGCCCGCCGAATGCCGCGCCTGCGGGGCCGTAGCTTCCGCTCGCTTCGCGCTCGATGACCACCTCGGTCCCCATCGGCGGCCAGGCGAGCGCGCCGGGCGCCGACTGGGCGCCGGCCAGGACGGGCGCCATCACGGTCAGGAGTGCAGGCACGAGCAGTCTGCTGACTCGAGCAGCCATCGACGGATGAATCACGGCGTCCTCCCCTCACGCGGCTCAGCGCAGAAGCCGCTTTCGACAATCAAGCTCTCATTGACGCACCTCTGCGCCTGAGCGCGTTGACGGCGATCAATCAAGGCGGCATGCGGTGTGGGCGTGGTAGGCGGTCGGTTGCCGACTCGTCGGGCCGAACCGGCCCGCCGATTCACCGCCACCGGCTCGGCGGCACCCCGGTGTGCCGCTTGAACGCGCGGCTGAACGCGGATTCGGAGTCGTAGCCCACGGCCTCGGCCACGGTGCGCACCTTGTCGCGCCCTTTGGCGAGCAGGCGCGTGGCCAGCTGCATGCGCCAGGCGGCGAGGTACTGCATCGGCGGCTGGTCCATCACCTGCACGAATCGCTCGGCCAGCGTGCTGCGCGAGGTCGCGGCGGCAGCGGCAAGGGTGTCAAGCGTCCACGCGCGCGCCGGCTCCCGGTGCAACGCGGCCAGCGCACGGGACAGCAACGGGTCGCGCAGCGCGGCGAGCCAGCCGTGCCGACCCGTGGTTTCCCCCGCCAGGTGGCTGCGCAGCACTTCGACGAACAGCAGTTCGGCCAATCGCAGCAGCACGTCGCGGCGGCCGGCGCGCTGCTCGCCCAGTTCGCCGAGCGCGAAGTCGACCAGATGAGCCAGCCGTGCGCCGGGCGCGGCGGCGCGCCGCAGATGCAGCACGCGGGGCAGCGACGCGAGCACCGGATTGAAGGGCTGCGCATCGCAGCCGAGGAATCCGCAGATGAATCGTGTCTTCGCGCCGCCGCCGTCGGCGTTGACGACATGGGGCAATTCGCCGGCAGCCATGCGGCGGAAGAAGTCGACCGCCTCGTCGTCGCCGTACCGCTGCGGCGCGTCGGACGGCGCGGCGAGAAAGTACGGATCCCCCTGCGGCACGACGAGGATGTCGCCGGCCTGCATCGACTGCGGCGCCTGCCCCCTGAGACCGCCCCAGCAGGACCCCTCGATGACCACGTGATACGAGATCAGGTGCTGCACGTTGGGCAGCACGGCCGGGGCGAAGGCGCGCGTGGCCGGCGCCTGCGTCAGCCAAGGCGCACCGGCCTCGACGAGAAAAAGCATCGCGCCGGTCAGGCGCACCGACCGCAGCACCTCGGACAGCAGGTCGTGGGCCCACGCGTCGTCCGCGACGGCTGGACGCTGCGGCAAGTGATCCGGCAGATCGGTCATGGCCTCGGGCTCGTGATGGACTCATGGTACGAGGCATCGACTTCCGGAGACCGACCCATGCATACACCTGCGGAGATCTACGACGAGCAGTTCGTGCCGGCCTTGTTCCGGCCGTTCGCCGACGCCGTGGCCGATGCGGCACGCATCGACGCGGCGAGCCGCGTGCTCGATGTCGCCTGCGGCACCGGCGCCCTCACGGCCGTGGCCGCCGAGCGCGCGGGCGGAGCGGGCTCGGTCACTGGACTGGACTGCAACGACGACATGCTGGCCGTCGCGCGCCGCAAGGCGCTGGCGGTGCAATGGATCGCCGGCCGCGCCGAAGCGCTGCCGTTCGCGGACGGCGGGTTCGATGCCGTGGTGAGCCAGTTCGGCATGATGTTCTTCGAGGATCGGCCGCAAGCGCTGCGCGAGATGCGGCGCGTGCTGCGGCCCGGCGGGCGACTGGCCGTGGCCGTCTGCGACGCCGTCGAGCATTCGCCCGGCTATGCCGCGCTGACGGATCTCCTGCGACGCCTCTTCGGCCAGGAAGTCGCCGATGCCTTTCGCGCCCCGTTCGCGATCGGCAACGCGGCGTTGCTGCATACGTACTGTGTGCAAGCGGGACTGCCGCAGGCCCAGGTCACGACGGTGCCGGCGCAGGTGCGCTTCGACTCGATCGACGCGCTGGTGTCTGCAGAGCGCGCCTGCGTGTGGACGCTCGGCGGACTGCTCGACGACGCGCAGTTCGAGCGCCTGCGCCGGGAGGCTCGGAGCGCGCTGCGTCCATTCGTGCAGGCCGGCGGCACGGTGGCCTTCACGATGCCGGCCTTGGTGATCACGGCGTCGCGGCCCGTCGACTCGCCGGCGTGAGGACCGATGCGACGCCCGAACGCCTCGCGCCGCCGGCGACCTCTCACGACCCGCGCGACGCCAGCCCGAGCAGTTCGCGATTGACCGGGTTGCGATGCAGGAAGCTGTCGCGGAACTCGGGCGGCACGCGGTGCTGCGCCGACTCCTCGACCCAATGGATCGCCGTCTGCACCAGCCGACGCGCGCGGGCGGCATCGCGCTCGCCGACCGCCAGGGCGG
>CALJUI010000301.1 GCA_937975735.1 uncultured Rubrivivax sp. | reverse complement strand
GCCCCCGAGGGCACGATCTACACCTGCCCGATGCACCCGGAGGTCCGTCAGGACCACCCCGGCGACTGCCCCAAGTGCGGCATGGCGCTCGAGCCGGAGCTGCCGGCGCTCGACGACGATCACAACCCCGAGCTGCGCGACTTCACCCGCCGCTTCTGGTGGACGCTGCCGTTCACGGTGGTCGTGATGGTGCTCGCGATGGCCGGCCACGCGCTGGCCTGGTTCGACGGACCGACACAGAACTGGATCGAGCTCGTGCTGACGCTGCCGGTCGCGCTGTGGGCCGGCGCGCCGTTCTACCGTCGCGGCCTGCAGTCGGTGATCAACCGCAGTCCCAACATGTGGACGCTGATCGGCCTGGGCACCGGTGTCGCCTTCGTCTACAGCGTCGTGGCCACGGTCGTGCCGCAGGTCTTCCCGGCCACCTTCGTGGTCGACGGCCGCGTCGCGGTCTACTTCGAGGCCGCCGCGGTGATCATCTCGCTGACGCTGCTCGGCCAGCTGCTGGAGCTGCGCGCGCGCTCGCAGACCTCGGCGGCGATCAAGTCGCTGCTCGGCCTCGCGCCCAAGACCGCTCGGCGCCTCAACGACGACGGGAGCGAAGAGGACGTGCCGCTCGCCCATGTGCATGTCGGCGACCGGCTGCGCGTGCGCCCGGGCGAGAAGGTGCCGGTCGACGGCGTCGTGGTCGAGGGCCGGTCATCGCTCGACGAGTCGATGCTGACCGGCGAGCCGCTGCCGGTGAGCAAGGGGCCGGGCGACAAGCTGATCGGCGCGACGATGAACACCAGCGGCGCGCTCGTGATGCGCTCCGAGCATGTCGGCTCGGCCACCGTGCTGTCGCAGATCGTGCAGATGGTGGCGCAGGCCCAGCGCTCGCGCGCGCCGATGCAGCGCATGGCCGACGTGGTCGCCGGCTGGTTCGTGATGACCGTGGTCGGCATCGCCGTGCTGACCTTCTTCGCCTGGGGCCTGTTCGGGCCCGAGCCGGCCTGGGTCTTCGGACTGATCAACGCGGTGGCGGTGCTGATCATCGCCTGTCCCTGTGCGCTGGGTCTGGCCACGCCGATGTCGATCATGGTCGCCACCGGCAAGGGCGCGACCAGCGGCGTGCTGTTCCGCGACGCCGCGGCGATCGAGGGTCTGCGCCAGGTCGACACCCTGATCGTCGACAAGACCGGCACGCTGACCGAAGGCCGGCCGGCGTTCGACACGGCGGTGGGTCACGACGGCTTCGACGACAAGGAGGTACTGCGCCTGGCGGCCAGCCTGGACCAGGGCAGCGAGCACCCGCTGGCTGCGGCGATCGTCAGCGCGGCCCGCGACCAGCATCTGGACCTGGACAAACCCGACGAGTTCGACTCGGAGTCCGGCATCGGCGTGCGCGGCACGGTCGGCGGCCGCCAGCTGGCGCTGGGCAACACGGCGCTGATGGACCAGATCGGCATCGACGTCGCGCCGCTGGCCGAACGCGCCGAACCGCTGCGTGGCGAAGGCGCGAGCGTGATGCACCTGGCCGTCGACGGCAAACTCGCCGGTCTGCTGGCCGTGTCCGACCCGATCAAGTCGACCACGCCCGAGGCGCTGCAGGCGCTGCACGCCGCCGGCCTGCGCGTGATCATGGCCACCGGCGACGGGCTGACGACGGCCAAGGCGGTCGGCCAGCGCCTGGACATCGACGAGGTGCATGGCGAGGTCAAGCCCGCCGACAAGCTGGCGCTCGTCGAGCGGCTTCAGAAGGAGGGCCGCATCGTCGCGATGGCCGGCGACGGCATCAACGACGCGCCGGCGCTGGCGAAGGCCGATGTCGGCATCGCGATGGGCACCGGCACCGACGTGGCGATGAACAGCGCCCAGCTCACGCTGGTCAAGGGCGACCTGCGCGGCATCGCGGCGGCGCGTGCGCTGTCGATGGCGACCGTCGCCAACATGAAGCAGAACCTCGGCTTCGCCTTCCTCTACAACGCGCTCGGCGTGCCGTTGGCCGCCGGCGTGCTGTACCCGCTGACCGGCTGGCTGCTGTCGCCGATGATCGCGGCGCTGGCAATGAGCCTCAGTTCGGCGTCGGTCATCACGAATGCGCTGCGGCTGCGCTCGGCGCGGCTGAAGGCGGACTGACGGTCACGGGCGAGGCGGTTTCGGGGCCTGCGCGTTCATCTGATCGTGCCGCTGACGGATCGATGCCGGCCATTGCGCCTTGATCCACGACAGCACCGCGACGATCTCCTCGTCGCTCAGCCGGCCTTCGTAGGCTGGCATCGCGGTCTTGTAGTCCGGGTCGCCGATGATCTTGGCCACGCCGAACTTGGTGATCCGGAACAAGGTCTCGTCCGGATGGTGCCAGGTGTGTCCGCTGGCGTCGTGTGGCGGTGCGGGCAGCATCCCGTCGGGTCCGCGGGTGCGCCAGTCGGGCTGGCCCTCCAGCCGCGCGCCGTGGCAGGCGGCGCATTGCGTCGCATAGATGGCGCCGCCTGTCGCAACGAGTTCGGGATCGTTCGGGCGAAGCACAGGTAGGTCTGTTTCGCGGGGCGACCGGTCGAGGCCCAGAACGGTCCAGCCAATTGCGGCCACGACGGCGAAGGCGGCGAGCACCGCCAGCCCTACTCGCTTCTTCATCGGTGACTCACCATCGGGGAACTCGATGTTCGATGGCGCCGCAGAACCCACAAGGCATCCGGTCATTGTCCCACGCGACCGGTGCCCTGCCGGCAGCAGGGATGGGGCTATGCTTTCGCATCCGCACGGAACCATTCGACCAGCCCCGCGTCCCAGTAACCGTGACCTCCTCCCGCCACCTGCGCCGCGTTACAGCCCGCCTCCTGGTCGGCTTGCTCGTTTATGCGCAGATGGCGCTGGCAGGGTATGCCTGTGTGGACCCGTCCACCTTGGCCGGGAATGACCCGATGCCTGCGAGCGCAACTGCCTCGCACGACCCAAGCATGGGCACGACGCAGGCCTCCATGACGCAGAGCGTGATGTGCGCGGCGCACTGTCAGGCCGAACAACAGAACGTCGACGTCAAGCCCGTGCCGGTTCCTGCGCTGGCCTTGCTGGCGGGCTACTTCACGCTCGAACCCGTGACATCGGGTTCGGGTATCGAGCGGCCGGTCAACCCGGCCGCTGCGCCGCCGCCTCTGGCGGACCCGCCCCACGCGATCCTGCACTGCTGCATGCGGAATTGAGCTCGCACCGACGAACGGTGCTCGAGCGCGGCTTCCGAGTCTGAAGCAACCACCGGTCCGGCCAATTCTTTGGCCTGGCGCGGCGCATGGCTCGTTCACCCCATCACGCCTTCGTGCGCCGATGCACCCGGAGCGTCCGCATCTCAATTCCGACCAAGGGCTCCAGCAGAGCCCCCCCACTTCCATGGGCCAGAGGCAACGCCATGAACTTCAGTCCCCTGTTTCGCACCATCACATTGACCGGTCTGCTTGCCAGCACGATCGCACTCCACGCGGCGCACGCGGCCGAATCCG
>CALJUI010000300.1 GCA_937975735.1 uncultured Rubrivivax sp. | reverse complement strand
GATGCGCCGGCCGATCACCGCGGGCGCCACGCCCTCGGCGTGCGCCGCCGCGGTCAAGCTGCCGCGCGTGGACACGCCGACGAACGATTCGATCTGCTTCAGCCGGTCCATGGTCGCTGATTATGCGCACTTTAGGCAAAGATCAAGGCCGGTTGATGAACTTAATGCCGTTCTGAATAGCGAATACAGTTGGGCATGGATCCGAAACCCGCCCGCGCGCGTGCCGTCCCCAAGGCCGTGCTGTTCGACGCCTATGGCACGCTGTTCGACGTCTACAGCGTCGGCCTGCTCGGCGAGCAGATGTTTCCGGGGCGGGGCGAAGCCCTCGCAGCGCTGTGGCGCGACAAGCAGATCGAGTACACGCGGCTGCTGTCGATGAGCGGTGGCGACGGGCGGCACTACCGGCCCTTCTGGGAGGTCACGCGCGCCGGACTGCGATTCGCCGCGCTCAAGCTCGGCCTGGCGCTCGACGCGGCCGGCGAGGACCGGCTGATGAACCAGTACCGGCACCTGAGCGCCTTCCCGGAGAACCGCGAGGTGCTCGAGGCGCTGAAGGCGCGCGGCGTGCGCGCCGGCATCCTGAGCAACGGCGACCCGGAGATGCTCGCGCTGTCGGTGCGCAGTGCTGGATTCGGCGAACTCGTCGACCCGGTGCTCAGCGTGCACGAGACGCGCCGCTTCAAGACCGATCCGGCCTGCTACGCGCTCGGGCCCCAGGCGCTGAAGCTGCCGGCCAAGGACATCCTGTTCGTCTCCAGCAATGGCTGGGACGCGATCGCCGCGACCTGGTACGGCTTCACCACGCTGTGGGTGAACCGCGCCGATGCGCCGATCGAGCAGCTCGACACCGATCCCACCCGCATCGGCCGCAATCTGCGCGCCGTGCTCGACTTCTTCCCGGCCCGAGGCCCCACCGCATGACCATGACCACGACCCCCCGCACCACCGTCCACGACCTGCAGGTCGCCGACGTCCTGAAAGCCTTCGTCGACGAGCGCGTGCTGCCCGGCACCGGCGTGCAGCCGGAGGCGTTCTGGCGCGGCTTCGACGCCATCGTGCGCGACTTCGCGCCGCGCAATGCCGCGCTGCTGGCCGAGCGTGAGCGGCTTCAGGCCGAGCTCGACGCCTGGCATCGCAAGCATCCGGGCCCGATCCGCGACATGGCCAGGTACCGCGCCTTCCTGCGCGAGATCGGCTACCTCGTCGCCGACCCCGGCCGTGTGAAGATCACCACACGCGGCGTCGACACCGAACTGGCGCGCCAGGCCGGCCCGCAGCTCGTCGTGCCGGTGACCAATGCGCGCTATGCGCTGAACGCCGCCAACGCGCGCTGGGGCTCGCTGTACGACGCGCTGTACGGCACCGACGCGCTGCCCGAGACCGATGGCGCGACCCGCACCGGGCGCTACAACCCGGTCCGCGGCGCCAAGGTCATCGCCTATGCGCGCCACGTCCTCGACCGCTGCGCGCCGCTGAAGAAGGGCTCGCACGTCGATTCGGTGGCCTACCGCGTCGACGGCGGGCAACTGATCGTCGACCTCAAGGACGGCAGCAAGACGCCGCTGAAGACCGGCCGGCAGTTCGTCGGCTACCAGGGCACGCCCGACGCGCCGATGGCGGTGCTGCTGGTCCACCACGGCCTGCACCTGGAGATCACGATCGACCGCGAGTCGGCGATCGGCAAGACCGACCCGGCCGGCGTCAGCGACCTCGTGCTCGAGGCCGCGCTGTCGACCATCCTCGACCTCGAGGACTCGGTCGCCGTCGTCGACGCCGCCGACAAGGTCCAGGCCTATGGCAACTGGCTCGGCCTGATCGACGGTTCGCTGACCGAGGAGGTCAGCAAGGCCGGCCAGACCTTCACTCGGGCGCTGAACCCGGACCGCGTCTACACCGGTCCCGACGGCGGCTTCGTCGCGCTGCACGGCCGATCGCTGATGTTCGTGCGCAACGTCGGGCACCTGATGACGAACCCGGCGATCCTGTGGGGCGCCGAGGGCCGCGAGATCCCGGAAGGGATCATGGACGCGGTGATCACGACGGCGATCGGCATGCGTGACCTGAAGACGCAGAAGAACAGCCGCACCGGGTCGATCTACATCGTCAAGCCGAAGATGCACGGCCCGGCCGAGGTGGCCTTCGCCAACGAGCTGTTCGGCCGCGTCGAGCGCCTGCTCGGACTGCCGAAGTTCACCGTCAAGCTCGGCATCATGGACGAGGAGCGCCGCACCAGCGTCAACCTGAAGGCCTGCATCGCCGCCGCGGCGTCGCGCGTGGCCTTCATCAACACCGGCTTCCTCGACCGCACCGGCGACGAGATGCACAGCGCGATGACGGCCGGTCCGATGCTGCGCAAGGGCGACATGAAGTCGAGCACCTGGATCCAGGCCTACGAGCGCAACAACGTGCTGGTCGGCCTGGGCTGCGGGCTGCGCGGCAAGGCGCAGATCGGCAAGGGCATGTGGGCGATGCCCGACCTGATGGGCGCGATGCTGCAGCAGAAGGTCGCGCACCCGCAGGCCGGCGCCAACACCGCCTGGGTGCCGAGCCCGACCGCCGCGACGCTGCACGCGCTGCACTACCACCAGGTCGACGTGTTCAAGGTGCAGAAGGAGCTCGAGAAGACCGACCCCGACACGCAGCGCGAGGCGCTGCTGACCGACCTGCTGACCGTGCCGGTGGTCGCCAAGCCCGCCTGGAGCGACGCCGACAAGCGCCAGGAGCTCGACAACAACGCCCAGGGCATCCTCGGCTACGTCGTGCGCTGGGTCGAGCAGGGCGTCGGCTGCTCCAAGGTGCCCGACATCCAC
>CALJUI010000299.1 GCA_937975735.1 uncultured Rubrivivax sp. | reverse complement strand
CGTCGTCGGTCAGGAACTCGAGCTTGGTGATGCCGATGCCGTGCTCGCCGCTGATCACGCCGCCCAGGCTGCGCGCGAGCTTCATGATGCGCGCCACCGCCTCGTGGGCGGTCTGAAGCATCGGGTAGTTGTCGGAGTTGACCGGGATGTTGGTGTGCACGTTGCCGTCGCCGGCATGCATGTGCAATGCCACCCAGACGCGGCCGCGCAGCACCTCCTGGTGCACGCGCCGGCACTCGTCGAGGATCGGCGCGAACGGCGCACCGGCGAAAAGCGCCTGCAGCGGCTTCAGGATCTGCGTCTTCCACGACGCGCGCAGCGTATGGTCCTGCAGCAGCGCGAAGACAGTGCGCCCGCTCTCGGCCTGCACCAGGTCGAGCTGGTCGTGCCAGCCCTGCCACAGCGTGCGCACCTCGCGCAGCAGGGTCAGGGCCTGTTGCACGCGGTCGCCGAGCAGCTCCGCGCTCGGGATGTCGCCGGCGTCGTCGCTGCGGCCCAGCGGCAGCCGGCCGCGCTCGAACAGCGCGATCAGCCGGTCGGCCAGTTCCAGCTTGTTGCGGAGCGACAGCTCGACGTTGATGCGCTCGATGCCCTCGCTGTACTCGCCCATGCGCGGCAGCGGGATGACGACGTCCTCGTTGATCTTGAAGGCGTTGGTGTGGCGCGCGATCGCCGCGGTGCGCTTGCGGTCGAGCCAGAACTTCTTGCGCGCGTCGGCGCTGACCGCGACGAAGCCCTCGCCATGGCGGCCGTTGGCCAGCCGCACGACCTCGCTGGTGGCGCGGGCGACGGCGTCGGCGTCGTCGCCGACGATGTCGCCGATCAGCACCATCTTCGGCAGCTGCACGCCGCCGCGCTTGCTCTTGGTCGCGTAGCCGACCGCCTTCAGGTAGCGGTCGTCGAGGTGTTCCAGCCCGGCCAGGATCGCGCCGCCCTCGCGCTTCATCTCGGCGAACATGAAGTCCTTGATCTCGACGATGCTCGGCACCGCGTCCTTGGCGTTGCCGAAGAACTCCAGGCAGACCGTGCGCACGTGCGCCGGCATGCGGTGCACGATCCAGCGCGCGCTGGTGATCAGGCCGTCGCAGCCCTCCTTCTGCACGCCGGGCAGGCCGGCGAGGAACTTGTCGGTGACGTCCTTGCCCAGCCCTTCCTTGCGGAAGGTGGCCCCCGGGATCTCCAGCCGCTCGGTGCGCTCGAGCTTGCGGCCGGTGGCGTCGAAGTGGCGCAGCTCGAAGCGGGCGACCTCGACGTCGTGGATCTTGCCCAGGTTGTGGTCCAGGCGCACCACCTCCAGCCACTTGGCCTCGGGCGTGACCATGCGCCAGCTGGCCAGGTTGTCCAGCGCCGTGCCCCACAGCACCGCCTTCTTGCCGCCGGCGTTCATCGCGATGTTGCCGCCGACGCAGGAGGCCTCGGCGCTGGTCGGGTCGACCGCGAAGACCTGGCCGGCACGCTCGGCGGCATCGGCCACGCGCTGGGTGACGACGCCGGCCTCGGTCCAGATCGTCGGCACCTTGTGCGGCACGCCGGGCAGGTCGACCAGCTCGACCTCGCTCATCGCCTCGAGCTTCTCGGTGTTGATGACCGCGCTCTTCCAGGTCAGCGGCACCGCGCCGCCGGTGTAGCCGGTGCCGCCGCCGCGCGGCACGATGGTCAGGCCCAGCTCGATGCAGCCCTTGACCAGCGCGGCCATCTCGGCCTCGCTGTCCGGCGTCAGCACGACGAAGGGGTACTCGATGCGCCAGTCGGTCGCGTCGGTGACGTGCGAAACGCGCGACAGGCCGTCGAACTTGACGTTGTCCTTGGCGGTCACGCGGCCGAGCCGGCGGCGCGTGCGCTGGCGCAGCGCCGCGACCTCGTCGAATCGGCTCGCGAAGCGGGCGACGGCGGCGCGCGCTGCGTCGAGCAGTTCGCCGACCTGGGCGTCGCGCTCGCGGTCCTCCGACGGCGTGCGGCGCCGGTCGACTTCGCCCAGGCGATGCTGCAGGGCCTCGATCAGCAGTCGACGGCGCTTGGCGCTGTCGAGCAGGTCGTCCTCGAGGTAGGGGTTGCGCTGGACGACCCAGATGTCGCCCAGCACCTCGTAGAGCATGCGCGCGGACCGGCCGGTGCGGCGCTCTTCGCGCAGCCGGTTCAGGATCTCCCAGGCGCGCGCGCCCAGCAGCCGGCGGACGATCTCCCGATCGGAGAACGAGGTGTAGTTGTAGGGGATCTCCCGCAGGCGATCCGCCGCGTCGACGCCCGGCTCGGGGGCCGGCGCCGCCAGCGGCGACAAGGGCAGCGGCGCGTTCATGGTGAATTGCGAATCGTACCGCAGTGCAACAAAGCGGCTGCCCTGAAGGGGGTTATCCCGCTTGTCGGCACCTTGCCGGCAATGAGAGAAACGGGGTTGTCACAAATGCGCATGACAATCCGCGACGCATTGTCTCAACCCAGTCATGGAGTCCGTATGAAGCTCAAGCCCCTGGCCCTGACGGCGATCGCCGCCGCAGCGCTGACGACCCTACCCGCGCACGCCCAGACCGAGGTGATCTGGTGGCATTCGATGGGCGGCGCCCTCGGCGAGTGGGTCAACGACCTCGCCAAGGGTTTCAACGAATCGCAGAAGGACTACAAGGTCACCGCCGTCTTCAAGGGCACCTACGACGAGTCGATGACCGCCGGCATCGCCGCGTTCCGCGCCGGCAACGCGCCGCACATCCTGCAGGTCTTCGAGGTCGGCACCGCGACGATGATGGCCAGCAAGGGCGCGATCAAGCCGGTCGGCGAGGTGATGAGGGAAGCCGGCGCCAAGTTCGACCCGAAGGCCTACGTGCCCGCGGTGGCCGGCTACTACACGGCGCCGAACGGCACGATGATGAGCCTGCCGTTCAACAGCTCGACCTCGGTGCTGCACTACAACAAGGACGCGTTCAAGGCCGCCGGCCTGGATCCGAACAGCCCGCCCAAGACCTGGCCCGAGTTGGTGCTCGCGGCCGCGAAGCTCAAGGCCAGCGGTCATGCCTGCCCGTTCACCGCCAGTTGGCAGGGCTGGACGCAGATGGAGAACTTCTCCGCCTGGCACAACGTGCTGTTCGCGACCAAGAACAACGGCTTCGACGGCCTGGATGCCCGCCTGGCGACGAACTCGCCGCTGCACGTGCGCCACATCGAGAACCTGGCCAACATGGCGCAGCAGGGCCTGTTCGTCTACAAGGGCCGCGGCAACAAGGCCGACGCGCCCTTCGTCTCGGGCGAGTGCGCGATGAACACCGCGTCATCGTCGCTGATCGGCAACGTCAAGCGCAACGCCAAGTTCGACGCGGGCATCAGCACGCTGCCGTACTACCCCGACGTCGCCGGGGCGCCGCAGAACACCGTCATCGGCGGCGCCAGCCTGTGGGTGATGGCGGGCAAGAAGCCGGCCGAGTACAAGGGCGTGGCCGCCTTCTTCACCTACCTGTCGGACCCGAAGGTCCAGTCCGAGAGCCACAAGCGCACCGGCTACCTGCCGATCACGAATGCCGCGTTCAAGCTGACCGAGGACTCGGGCTTCTACAAGCAGAACCCGGGCACCGACGTGTCGGTGACGCAGATGATCCGCAAGGTCACCGACAAGTCGCGCGGCATCCGCCTGGGCAACTTCGTGCAGATCCGGGCGATCTACGACGAGGAACTCGAGCAGGTCTGGGCCGGCAAGAAGTCGGCCAAGGACGCGCTCGACGCGATCAAGAAGCGCGGCGACGAACTGCTCGAGCGCTTCGAGAAAGCGAACAAGGGCTGAAGCCCTTGATCGCTTCGCGGCAGAATTGACGGCGCCCCCCCGTCCCCTCCCCGCCGAGCGGGGAGGGGGTCGTCGCCCTTGAACCTCCCCGACTGATCGCCTTGGCCGTCGAAAAGCGCGTCCGCTTCAAGTCCGCATGGCTGCCCTGGGCGCTCGTCGCGCCGCAGATGGCGATCGTGCTGGTCTTCTTCTTCTGGCCGGCGGCGCAGGCGCTGTACCAGAGCGTGCTCACCGAGGACGCGTTCGGCACCAGCACACAGTTCGTCGGCGCCGAGAACTTCGTGCGGCTGTGGAACGACGAGACCTACCTCGCGTCGTTCAAGACCACCGCCTACTTCTCGGCGCTGGTCGCGTTCTTCGGTCTGGCGATCGCGCTCGTGCTGGCGGTGATGGCCGACCGCGTCGTGCGCGCCGCGGCAACCTACAAGACCTTCCTGATCTGGCCCTACGCGGTGGCGCCGGCGGTGGCCGGCGTCGTGTGGCTGTTCATGTTCGCGCCGTCGATCGGCATCGTCAGCTTCTGGCTGCGCGAAGGCGGGCTGGACTGGAACCACCTGCTCAACGGCAACCACGCGATGACGCTGATCGTGATGGCCGCGGTGTGGAAGCAGATCTCCTACAACTTCCTGTTCTTCCTCGCCGGGCTGCAGTCGATCCCGAAGAGCCTGATCGAGGCCGCCGCGATCGACGGCGCCGGCCCCTGGCGCCGCTTCTGGACCGTGCAGTTCCCGCTGCTGACGCCGACGACCTTCTTCCTGCTCGTCATCAACATCGTCTACGCCTTCTTCGACACCTTCGCGATCGTCGACGCCGCGACCGAGGGCGGCCCGGGCAAGGAGACCGCGATCCTCGTCTACAAGGTCTACTTCGACGGCTTCAAGGCGCTGGACCTCGGCGGCTCGGCGGCGCAGTCGGTGGTGCTGATGGTGATCGTCATCGCGCTGACCGTCGTGCAGTTCCGCTACGTCGAACGGAAGGTGAACTATTGATGGCCCACCCCCGAAGCGACCTCCGGTCGCCTCCCCCTCGAGGGGGCGCGCCCGGTGGACCGGCGAAGCCGGATCCGCGGCCGCCGCTTGAAGGGGCCTGCCCGACTCGTGGGAGCAAGGTCAATGGTTGAGAACCGGCCGGCCGCCACGGTGCTGTCGCACCTCGTGCTGTTGCTCGGGGTGCTGATCGTCGCCTTCCCGGTCTACGTCACCTTCGTCGCGTCGACGCAGACCGC
Source organism: uncultured Rubrivivax sp. (assembly GCA_937975735.1). Taxonomy (GTDB): domain Bacteria; phylum Pseudomonadota; class Gammaproteobacteria; order Burkholderiales; family Burkholderiaceae_C; genus Rubrivivax. The sequence goes on along the minus strand of CALJUI010000299.1, from coordinate 4,038 downwards.
GGTGCAGATCGTGCAGAACGTGCCGATGTCGCTGCTGCCGGGCGACAACCTGCTCGACAGCTACCGCGTCGCACTGTTCGGCGGCCAGACCGAGTACGGCAGCAAGATCCCGCCGGTGGCGCCGATGCTGTGGGTCAGCCTGGTGATGGCGCTGGTGATCGCGATCGGCAAGATCGCGATTTCGCTGCTGTCGGCGTTCGCGGTGGTCTACTTCCGCTTCCCGCTGCGCAGCCTCGTGTTCTGGATGATCTTCGTCACGCTGATGCTGCCGGTGGAGGTGCGCATCCTGCCGACCTACAAGGTCGTCGCCGACCTGGGCATGCTCAACTCCTACACGGGCCTGACCGTGCCGCTGATCGCCTCGGCGACCGCGACCTTCCTGTTCCGCCAGTTCTTCCTGACCGTGCCCGACGAACTCGTCGAGGCGGCGCGCATCGACGGCGCCGGCCCGATGCGCTTCTTCAAGGACGTGCTGCTGCCGCTGTCGCGCACCTCGATCGCGGCGCTGTTCGTGATCCAGTTCATCTACGGCTGGAACCAGTACCTGTGGCCGCTGCTGGTGACGACCTCCGAGGACATGTACCCGGTCGTGATGGGCATCAAGCGCATGGTCACCGGCGGCGACGCCGCGACCGAGTGGAACGTCGTGATGGCCACCGCGATCCTGGCGATGCTGCCGCCGGCGGTGGTCGTGATCCTGATGCAGAAGTGGTTTGTCAAGGGCCTCGTGGACACGGAAAAGTAGAGAACGAACCATGGGATCCATCACCCTTCGCAAGGTCGAAAAGACCTACGGCCACGGCGCCAAGGCCGTCAAGGTCATCCACGGCGTCGACGCCCAGATCACCGACGGCGAGTTCGTCGTCATCGTCGGGCCCTCGGGCTGCGGCAAGAGCACGCTGCTGCGCATGGTCGCCGGCCTGGAGGAGATCACCGGCGGCGAGATCGAGATCGGCGACCGCGTCGTGAACCGGCTCGAGCCAGCCGAGCGCGACATCGCGATGGTCTTCCAGAACTACGCGCTCTACCCGCACATGAGCGTGTTCGACAACATGGCCTACGGCCTGAAGATCGCCAAGGTGCCGAAGGCCGAGATCGAGGCGCGCGTGAACAAGGCGGCCAAGATCCTCGAGCTCGGTGCCCTGCTCGACCGCAAGCCCCGCCAGCTCTCCGGCGGCCAGCGCCAGCGCGTTGCGATGGGTCGTGCCATCGTGCGCCAGCCCAAGGTCTTCCTGTTTGACGAGCCGCTGTCCAACCTCGACGCCAAATTGCGCGCGCAGACCCGGCTCGAGATCCAGAAGCTGCACCGCGAGCTGGGCATCACCGCGCTCTTCGTCACCCACGACCAGGTCGAGGCGATGACGCTGGCCCAGCGCATGATCGTGATGAACGCCGGCGTGATGGAGCAGATCGGCACGCCCGACGAGGTCTACGCGCGCCCGGCCACGACCTTCGTCGCCGGCTTCATCGGCAGCCCGCCGATGAACCTGCTGCGTGGCCGCGCCGACGGCTCGCGCTTCACGATCGGCGACGTGACGCTGAACCTGCCGCAGGCCGCGCCGCGCGGCGGCGAGCTGATCCTCGGCGCGCGGCCAGAGCACATCGAGGTCCGACCCGAGGGCGAGTGGCCGATCCGGATCGAGATGGTCGAGATGCTCGGCGCCGAACGCATCGTCTACGGCCACCTCGGCGGCGAACTGCTGAACGTGCGCATCGACGCCACCGACGCCGCGCCGCAGGCCGGCAGTTCGGTGCGCCTGCACGTCGAGCCGGCCCACCTGCACTGGTTCGACGCCGCGACCGGGCAGCGAATCGGCTGAGGCCTGGTCAGCGATGGCCCGACCGCAGACCCCCTGGCCCTACCCGCTGTGGATCGCCCATCGCGGCGCCGGCAAGCTGGCGCCCGAGAACACGCTGGCCGCGTTCCGCCTCGGCGCGATGCACGGCTACCGGGCCTACGAGTGCGACGTCAAGCTCAGCCGCGACGGCGTGCCCTTCCTGCTGCACGATGCCACGCTGGAACGCACCAGCGACGGCCGCGGCCGCGCGGCGGGCCAGGACTGGTCGGCGCTGTCGCGGCTGGACGCCGGCGGCTGGCACAGCCGCGCCTACGCGGGCGAGCCGCCGCCGACGCTGGCCGCGATCGCCGCCTTCGTGCGCACGAACGGCCACCTGCTGAACATCGAGATCAAGCCGACCCCGGGCGACGAACGCCGCACGGGCGAGGTCGTCGCACGCGAGGCGGCGCGACTGTGGTCGGACGCCGCGGTGCCGCCGCTGCTGAGCTCCTTCATGCCCGAGGCGCTGGCCGGCGCGCGCGAGGCGGCGCCCGCGCTGCCGCGCGCGCTGCTCGTCGACGAGCTGTGGAACGGCTGGTTCGAGATGGCCGGGTCGCTCGGCTGTGTCGCCGTGGTGAGCAATCACCGGATCATGGACGCCGAGGTGATCGCGAAGCTGCACGGTGCCGGCTTGCGCGGGCTGTGCTACACGGTCAACGAACCGGCGGACGTCGCGCGGCTGCGGGCACTGGACATCGACGGGCTGATCACCGACGCGGTCGACCGCTTCACGCCGGCCGGCTGAGCGGCTCGGCGTTCGGCAGGCTGCGCAGCGCGCGCAGGCGCGGCAGCCGCCAGGCCACCGCCGCCAGCGCCAGCGTCACGCCGCCGGCGAAGACCAGCGCCCAGCGCAGGCCGACATGCTCGCCCAGCCAGCCGCCGAGCAAAGCGCCGGGTCCGGCGGCCAGCAGCGACAGCCAGCGCATCGTGCTCGTCATGCGGCCGAGCAGCGCGGTCGGCGTCACCGCCTGGCGCAGCGCGAGGAAGTTGATGAAGATGAAGACCGCCCCGGTGGCGAACATCATCAGCATCAGCGCGAACGCGGCGACCCCCCAGGGCCCGGCCGGCGCCACCGCGGCGAGCAGCCAGCCCGCGCCGCTGACCGCGTAGCCGAGGACCAGGCAGGGCCCGGGCCCGAGCCGCTCGCTGAGCCGGCGCCCGGCGACGCTGCCGAAGATCGTGCCGATCCCCATCCCGGCAAAGCACAGTCCCACCGCCTGCTCGCTGAGCCCGAGGGTGCGGGTGGCGAGCAGGATCTGGACGGTCAGTGCCGCGTAGTGGCACATCTGCCAGACGGCCATCAGCACCGCCAGCATCACGAGCAGGCGCTGGCGGGCGACGAACTGCAGGCCCTCGCGCAGCGCCGGCCAGAAGCTGCCGGCCTCGGCGCGCACGATCGTCTCCTGCACGCGGATGCCGCGCAGGATCAGCGCCGAACCGAGCAGCAGCACCGCGTTGACCACCAGGGTCAGCGGCGCGCCGAAGATCTTGATCAGCAGGCCGGCCAGGCCCGGGCCGGCGACCTCGGCGCCGGAGCTCGCCAGCGCGTTGCGGGCATGCGCGTCGACCAGCCGTTCGCGCGGCACGACCTGGGTCAACACGATCTGCGCCGCGCTGCCGGCCACCGTGTGCACGCCGCCGATCACGAAACCGACCACGTAGAGCCAGCCCATCGACAGCCAGCCGGCCCACCAGGCCAGCGGCACGCTCAGCGCGACCGCCGCCAGCAGGGTCTCGCCGCCGACGTAGACCGGCAGCTTGCGCACGCGGTCCAGCCAGACACCCGAGGGCAACGACAGCAGCAGGAACGGCAGCAGCTCGATCGCGGTCAGCGCGCCCATCTGGGTCGGCGTGGCCTGCAGCAGCACCGCCGCGGTGAGCGGCAGCGCCAGCATCATCACCTGGTTGCCGAAGGAGCTCGACAGGATCGAGCACCACAGGCGCAGGTAGGTCGGCTCGAGCCAGAGGTCGGTCGGCGGCAGCCGCAGCGTGCGCTGCAGCGCGTCGCCGATGCGCCGCAGGCCTCGACTCAACTGCGATAGTCCGCGTTGATGCTGACGTAGTCGTGTGACAGGTCGCAGGTCCAGACCGTCGCGCTGGCCGGGCCGCGGTGCAGGTGCACGCGAACCGTGATCTCGCTGCGTTTCATCACGCGCTGGCCGTCCTCTTCGCGGTAGTCGGGGTGGCGGCCGCCCTGGCG
>CALJUI010000298.1 GCA_937975735.1 uncultured Rubrivivax sp. | reverse complement strand
GCTGAATCCCGATTACGACTGGAAACGACCATGAACACACGGACCACGACCGCCGCCGCGCCCCCCGCGTCGACCGGCGCCGACATCGCCGACTGGCGCCCCGAGGACGAGACCTTCTGGGAAAGCACCGGCAAGCGCATCGCCTACCGCAACCTGTGGCTGTCGATCCCCGCACTGTTGTGCGGCTTCGCGGTCTGGCTGATGTGGGGAATCATCACCGTGCAGATGCTGAACCTGGGGTTCCCGTTCACCCAGGCCCAGCTGTTCACGCTGACCGCGATCGCCGGCCTGGCGGGTGCCACGATGCGCATCCCGGCGTCGTTCCTGATCCGCCTGGCCGGCGGCCGCAACACGATCTTCCTCACCACCGCGATGCTGCTGGCGCCCGCGCTGGGCACCGGCATCGCGCTGCAGCACCCGGAGTGGCCGCTGTGGGTGTTCCAACTGCTGGCGCTGTGGTCGGGCGTCGGTGGCGGCAACTTCGCCAGCTCGATGTCGAACATCAGCACCTTCTTCCCGAAGCGGCTGCAGGGCACGGCGCTGGGCCTGAACGCGGGCCTGGGCAACTTCGGCGTCACGACGATGCAGATCGTGATCCCGCTCGTGATGACGCTGCCGCTGCTGGGCGCGCTCGGCGGCGAGGCGATGACACTGGCCAAGGACAGCGGCTGGATCTTCGGCAAGATCGCCGCCGGCACGCCCACCTACATCCAGAACGCCGGCTTCGCCTGGGTGCTGTCGCTGGTGCCGCTGTCGATCGCCTGCTGGTTCGGCATGAACAACCTGAAGACGATCTCGCCGGCCACCGGCTCGCCGATCGTCGCCTTCCTGAAGATCACCTGGCTCTACACGCTGGCCTTCGTGCCGGCGATCGCGGGGCTGTACCTGTACCTGCCGGCGCCGACCGGCCTGGGCGTGCTCAACATGTGGCTGGCGATGCCGCTGATCATCGTCAGCACGCTGCTGGTGATGAAGCTGGCGGCCTTCGGCACGATGAAGGAGCACATCAAGACCCAGTTCGCGATCTTCGACAACAAGCACACCTGGGCGATGACGGCGCTGTACATCGTCACCTTCGGGTCCTTCATCGGCTTCTCGATGGCGCTGCCGCTGTCGATCACGGTGATCTTCGGCTTCCAGCACGTGCCCGACGCCGCCGGTGTGATGCAGCACACGCTGAAGAACCCGAACGCGCCGTCGGCCCTGACCTACGCCTGGATCGGTCCCTTCGTCGGCGCACTGATCCGGCCGGTGGGCGGCTGGGTGTCGGACAAGGTCGGCGGCTCGATCGTCACGCAGTGGATCTCGGCGGTGATGGTGATCGCCTCGGCGGCGGTCGGCTACGTGATGCTGCTGGCCTACAACTCGCCGACGCCGGAGCAGTATTTCCTGCCCTTCATGGGCCTGTTCATCGTGCTGTTTGCCGCCAGCGGCATCGGCAACGGCAGCACCTTCCGCAGCATCGGCGTCATCTTCGACCGCCAGCAGGCCGGCCCCGTGCTCGGCTGGACCTCGGCCGTGGCCGCCTACGGCGCCTTCGTCGCGCCGGTGGTCATCGGCCAGCAGGTCAAGGCCGGCACGCCGCAGTTCGCGATGTACGGCTTCGCGGTCTTCTACGCGCTGTGCCTGATCATCAACTGGTGGTTCTACCTGCGCAAGAACGCGTACGTCGCCAATCCCTGAATCGACATCCGAGGACAAAGCCATGAGCCACTTTCTCGACCGCCTGACGCATTTCTCGCTGCCCAAGGAGAGCTTCTCCGGCAAGCACGGCCAGATCACCGGTGAAGACCGCACCTGGGAGGACGGCTATCGCAACCGCTGGGCCTCCGACAAGATCGTGCGCAGCACGCACGGCGTGAACTGCACCGGCAGCTGCAGCTGGAAGATCTACGTCAAGGGCGGCATCGTCACCTGGGAGACCCAGCAGACCGACTACCCGCGCACGCGCTGGGACATGCCCAACCACGAGCCTCGCGGCTGCGCCCGCGGCGCGAGCTATTCCTGGTACCTGTACAGCGCCAACCGCCTGAAGTACCCGATGGTGCGCGGCCGCCTGCTCGAGCGCTGGCGCGCCGCGCTGCGCGTGGCCAAGTCGCCGGTCGACGCCTGGGCGCTGATCGTCGAGGATCAGTCGGCGCGGCGGGACTACCAGAAGGTGCGCGGCATGGGCGGCTTCGTGCGCTCGAGCTGGGACGAGGTCAACCAGCTGATCGCCGCGGCCAACGTCTACACGATCAAGACCCACGGCCCGGACCGCGTGATCGGCTTCTCGCCGATCCCGGCGATGAGCATGGTGTCCTACGCCGCCGGCAGCCGGTACCTCAGCCTGATGGGCGGCGTGTGCATGAGCTTCTACGACTGGTATTGCGACCTGCCGCCGGCGAGCCCGCAGATCTGGGGCGAGCAGACCGACGTGCCGGAATCGGCCGACTGGTACAACTCGACCTACATCATCGCCTGGGGCAGCAACGTCCCGCAGACCCGCACGCCGGACGCGCACTTCTTCACCGAGGTCCGCTACAAGGGCGCGAAGACGGTGGCGGTGACGCCCGACTACTCCGAAGTGGCCAAGCTGGCCGACCTGTGGCTGCACCCGCAGCAGGGCACCGACGCGGCGCTCGCGATGGCGATGGGGCACGTGGCGCTGAAGGAGTTCTACTTCGACAAGCGCAGCGCCTACTTCGACGACTACGCGCGCCGCTACACCGACCTGCCGCTGCTGGTGATGCTCAAGGAGCACCGGCTGCCCGACGGCACGACGACGATGGTCCCCGACCGCTACCTGCGCGCCAGCGACTTCAACGGCAAGCTCGGCCAGGACAACAACCCCGAGTGGAAGACGGTGGCCTTCGACACCGCCGGCCGCGCGGTGCTGCCGAACGGCTCGATCGGCTTCCGATGGGGCCCCGAAGGCCGCAAGGACGCCGGCAAGTGGAACCTCGAGGACAAGGAGGCCCGCCACGACGCCCAGGTCAAGCTCAAGCTCTCGGTGCTGGAAGACGGCGAGCAGGACCACCAGGTCGTCGACGTCGGCCTGCCCTACTTCGCCGGCACGGCCACGCCGCAGTTCAAGTCGAATCCGCAGAGCGGCGAGGTCAACCGCGTCAAGGTGCCGGCGGTGAAGCTGCGCCTGGGCAAGGAGGGCGACGAGCGCTACGCGATGGTCGCCACCGTGTTCGACCTGCAGGCCGCGCAGTACGGCATCGACCGCGGCCTGGGCAGCGGCGCCAAGAGCTACGACGACGACGCCGCCTACACGCCGGCCTGGGCCGAGAGCATCACCGGCGTGCCGCGCGACCAGATCGTCACCGTCGCGCGCCAGTTCGCCGACAACGCCGACAAGACGCACGGCAAGTCGATGGTCATCATCGGCGCGGCGATGAACCACTGGTACCACGCCGACATGAACTACCGCGGCGTGATCAACCTGCTGATGATGTGCGGCTGCATCGGCCAGAGCGGCGGCGGCTGGGCGCACTACGTCGGCCAGGAGAAGCTGCGGCCGCAAACCGGCTGGACCGCGCTCGCCTTCGCGCTCGACTGGATCCGCCCGCCGCGCCAGCAGAACAGCACCAGCTTCTTCTACGCCCACACCGACCAGTGGCGCTACGAGAAGCTGGGCATGGAGGAGATCGTCTCGCCGCTCGCCGACAAGGCGGCCTACGGCGGCAGCATGATCGACTACAACGTGCGCGCCGAGCGCATGGGCTGGCTGCCGAGCGCGCCGCAGCTCAAGACCAACCCGATCCAGGTCGTCAAGGACGCCACCGCGGCCGGCATGGACGCCAAGGACTACGTCGTCAAGGCGCTGAAGGACGGCACGCTCGAGATGAGCTGCGAGGACCCGGACGCGCCGCAGAACTGGCCGCGCAACCTCTTCGTCTGGCGCTCCAACCTGCTGGGCTCGTCGGGCAAGGGCCACGAATACTTCTGCAAGCATCTGCTGGGCACCGAGAACGGCGTGCAGGGCAAGGATCTCGGCGCCGACGACGCCAAGCCGTCGGAGGTCAAGTGGCACGACCAGGCGCCCGAAGGCAAGCTCGACCTGCTGGTCACGCTCGACTTCCGCATGAGCACGACCTGCCTGTACTCCGACATCGTGCTGCCCACCGCCAGCTGGTACGAGAAGAACGACCTCAACACCAGCGACATGCACCCCTTCATCCACCCGCTGTC
>CALJUI010000297.1 GCA_937975735.1 uncultured Rubrivivax sp. | reverse complement strand
CGTGCCCGGCGGGCCGACCAGCAGCAGGCTGTGCGCGCCGGCGGCGGCGATCTCGAGCGCACGCTTGGCGCCGGCCTGGCCCTTCACGTCGCGCAGGTCCTCCATCGGCGCCGGATCCGTCTCCGGCGTCGGCTCGGCGCGCGGCAGCTCGGGGGCCGACGGGTCGGCGGCGAGCGCGCGTGCGACATCGAGCAGATGTCCGGCGGCACGCACGTCGACGCCGCCGACACGCGCCGCCTGCGCCGCGCTGAGCGTCGGCAGCACCAGTGCGCGGCGGTCGCCGTCGCGGCGCGCGGCCAAGGCCAGCGCCAGCGCGCCGCGCACCGGTCGCAATTCGCCGGCCAGCGACAGCTCGCCGGCGAACTCGTGGCGATCGAGCCGCGCGGCGTCGATCTGGCCCGAGGCGGCGAGCAGCCCGACCGCGATCGGCAGGTCGAAGCGGCCGGACTCCTTCGGCAGGTCGGCCGGCGCGAGGTTGACCGTGATGCGCTTGTTGTGCGGGAAGGCGAAGCCGCTCTGCTGCAGCGCCGCGCGCACGCGTTCGCGGGCCTCCTTCACCTCGGTGTCGGCCAGGCCCACGAGCGTGAAGCTCGGCAGGCCGTTCGCCAGCTGGACCTCGACATGCACCACCGGCGCGTCCAGTCCGTCGAGCGCGCGACTCCTCACCACCGCCAGTGCCATCGCCGTGCTGCCTCCCCGGTGCCAGCGCATTGTGCCCAGCGCGGCAGGCGTGGACAAACGCACCAAGTCGGTGCGCCTCGCATGACGGCACCGAGACAGTGCGTCGGCACGCACCGCACTGCACCGGATGCGGGCTCACGACGCGCGTCGGCGCGAGATCGCGGCCTTGGCACGCTACGTGCAGAGACGAAGGCGAATCGCAACGTGCTTCTCCAATCAACCGTCCTCAGCCCATTCGGAGTTCTTTCATGAAACGTTCCCTGCTCGCCATCGCCGTCGTCCTGGCGTTGCCCGTGCTGCCCGGTGTCGCCCATGCCGACCTGGCCTTCAACATCGGCGCCTTCACCGACTACCGCTTCCGCGGCATCTCGCAGACGCGCGTCAAGCCGGCCGTGCAAGGCGGCGTCGACTTCAGCGCCGGGGCCTTCTACCTCGGCGCCTGGGCCTCGAACATCAAGTGGATCAAGGACCTCGGCGGCGACGCCGGTGTCGAGATCGACGTCTACGGCGGTGTCACCGGCGAGATCACATCGGGCGTCGGCTACGACGTCGGCGTACTGACCTACCAGTACCCGAGCAACAAGCTCAACCCGAGCGCGAACACGACCGAGCTCTACGGCGCGGTGTCGTATGGGGCGTTCGGCGTCAAGTACTCGCACGCGGTGACCAACACCTTCGGCAACCCGGACAGCAAGAACAGCTTCTACCTCGAAGGCAAGGCCAGCTTCGACGTCGGCCACGGCATCACGATCGTGCCGCACATCGGCTACCAGAAGATCAAGGGCCCGGTCGGCGACATGGCCACCTACACCGACTACTCCCTGACCGCGTCGAAGGACTTCCAGGGCGTCACGCTGAGCCTGGCCGTCGTTGGCACCGACGCCGACAAGAGCTTCTACTCGTCGCCGGTCAACGGCAAGGTGCTGGGCAAGGCCGGCGTCGTGCTGGGCGCCAAGTACAGCTTCTGAAACCACCCACGGAGAAGACCATGAAGATGGTGACCGCAATCGTCAAGCCGTTCAAGCTCGACGAAGTCCGCGAGGCCCTCAGCGCGATCGGCGTGCAGGGCATCACGGTGACCGAAGTCAAGGGCTTCGGCCGCCAGAAGGGCCACACCGAGCTCTACCGCGGCGCCGAGTACGTCGTCGACTTCCTGCCCAAGGTGCGCATCGACGCGGCGGTCGAGGACGACGTCCTCGACCGCGTGATCGAAGCGATCGAGACCTCGGCCAAGACCGGCAAGATCGGCGACGGCAAGATCTTCGTGAGCGCGCTGGAGCAGGTGGTGCGCATCCGCACCGGCGAGACGGGCAAGGACGCCCTCTGACGCACAACGAGACCACAACCATGAAGAAACTGATCCTTTCACTGGCCCTGGGCGTTGCCGCCCTGGGCTTCTCGTCCGCCCTGTGGGCGCAGGACGGCGCAGCCTCCGCGGCGGTGGCCGCCTCCGCCGCCGAGATGGCGGCGGCGCCCGATGCCGCCGCGACCGCCCCGGCCGAGGCCGCGCCGGCGCCGGTCGCCAACAAGGGCGACGTCGCCTGGATGATGGTCGCCACGCTGCTCGTCATCGCGATGACGGTGCCCGGCCTGGCCCTGTTCTACGGCGGCCTGGTGCGCAGCAAGAACATGCTGTCGGTGCTGATGCAGGTGATGACCGTGTTCTCGCTGATCGTCGTGCTGTGGGCGATCTACGGCTACAGCCTGGCCTTCGGCGGCGGTGGCCTGTGGATCGGGACCTTCGACAAGGTCTTCCTGTCCGGCGTCACGGTCGACTCGCTGGCCGACACCTTCAGCGCGGGCTTCAAGCTGCCCGAGTTCGTGTTCGCGGCCTTCCAGGCGACCTTCGCCGGCATCACCTGCGCGCTGATCGTGGGTTCCTTCGCCGAGCGCATCAAGTTCGGCGCGGTGCTGATGTTCTCGGTGCTGTGGTTCACCTTCGCCTATCTGCCGATCGCCCACATGGTCTGGTACGGCGAGGGCTACCTGTTCAAGCAGGGCGCGCTCGACTTCGCCGGCGGCACGGTGGTGCACATCAACGCGGGTGTGGCCGGCCTGGTGGGCGCCTACATGCTCGGCAAGCGCATCGGCTACGGCAAGGAGTCGATGGCCCCTCACAGCCTGACGCTGACGATGGTCGGGGCGTCGATGCTGTGGGTCGGCTGGTTCGGCTTCAACGCCGGCTCGGCGCTGGAAGCCAACTCGACCGCGGCGCTGGCCTTCATCAACACCCTGCTCGCGACCGCCGCGGCGGTGCTGTCGTGGAGCGCCGGTGAAGCGCTCGCCAAGGGCAAGGCCTCGATGCTCGGCGCCGCCTCGGGCGCGGTCGCCGGCCTGGTCGCGATCACGCCGGCCTGCGGCTCGGTCGGTCCGATGGGCGCGATCATCCTCGGCCTGCTGTCCGGCCTGGTCTGCCTGTGGGGCGTCAACGGCCTGAAGCGCATGCTCGGCGCCGACGACTCGCTGGACGTGTTCGGCGTGCACGGCGTCGGCGGCATCCTGGGCGCGCTGGGCACCGGCATCTTCACCGCGCCCTCGCTCGGCGGCACCGGCGCGGCCGACTTCTCGATCGGCAGCCAGTTCCTGATCCAGGCCGAGGGCGTGCTGATCACGATCGTCTGGTCGGGCGTGGTCGCCTTCATCGCCTACAAGATCGTCGACATGGTGATCGGCCTGCGCGTGACCGAGGAGTCCGAGCGCGAAGGCCTGGACATCCGCTCGCACGGCGAGACGGCGTACCATCATTGACCCACCCCCGAAGCGGCTCCGCCGCTTCCCCCTCGAGGGGGCGCAACCTGCGGACCGGCGACGCCGGATCCGCGGTTGCCGCTTGATAGGGACGTGGCGGCCGAAAGGCCGCTTCGTCATTTGCAGCGCCTAAGATCGGAAGTTCATGGTTCCCCACCTCATCACCGCCCTGACCGGGCCGATCAACGAGCTCGAGCAGCGGGTGCTCGAATCGATGCCGGCGATCGAGCGCTGGTTCCGGCTCGAGTGGATGGAGCACACGCCGCCGTTCTACTGCTCGGTGGACCTGCGCAACGCGGGCTTCAAGCTGGCGCCGGTGGACACCAACCTGTTCCCGGGCGGCTTCAACAACCTGACGCCGGCGATGCTTCCGCTGGCGGTGCAGGCGGCGATGGCGGCGATCGAGAAGATCTGCCCCGAGGCGAAGAACCTCCTGCTGCTGCCCGAGCCCCAGACCGGCGACACGTTCTACCTGATGAACGTGCAGCGGCTGGTCCAGATCTTCACGCAGGCCGGCCTGAACGTGCGCTTGGGGGCGCTCGACCCGTCGGTGACCGCGCCGACGGCCGTGGCGCTGCCCGACGGCAGCGAGCTCGTGCTCGAGCCGCTGCTGCGCACGCGCGGCCGCCTCGGGCTGAAGGACTTCGACCCCTGCACGATCCTGCTCAACGACGACCTCTCGGGCGGGATCCCGGCGGTGCTGCAGAACCTGCACGAGCAGTACCTGCTGCCGCCGCTGCACGCCGGCTGGACGACACGACGCAAGTCCAAGCACTTCCGCAGCTACGAGGAGGTGGCGAAGAAGTTCGCCAAGCTGCTCGGCATGGACCCCTGGCTGATCAACCCGATGTACGGGCAGTGCGGGCAGGTCGACCTGAGCCGCCCCGACGGGCTCGCCTGCGTGCAGACGAACGCCGAGACGCTGCTCGCGAAGATCCGCCGCAAGTACAAGGAATACGGCATCGCCGAGAAGCCCTTCGTGGTGGTCAAGGCCGACAACGGCACCTCCGGGCGCGGCATCATGACCGTGCGCGACGTGAAGGACCTGTCCGCGCTCGCCGAGCGGCCCTGCCCCGAGATGGCCGGCGCCGACGTCATCATCCAAGAAGGCGTGATGACGCACGAGCGCGTCAACGCAGCGGTTGCCGAGCCGGTGGTCTACATGATCGACCGCTACGTCGTCGGCGGCTTCTACCGCGTGCACGCCGAGCGCGGCGTCGACGAGAACCTGAACGCGCCGGGTGCCGGCTACGTGCCGCTGGCCTTCGACGAGAGCCACCTGCTGCCCAGGCGCGGCGAGCGCCCCGGCATCAGCGCGCCGAACCGCTTCTACATGTACGGCGTGATCGGCCGGCTGGCGATGGTCGCTGCCGCCTACGAGCTCGAGGCGACCGACCCCGACGCCGAGAGCTACGACTGACCGGCATCGGGTAGCCTTCCGGGTTCCGAGACCTCGCGCGGGCCCGCCATGAGCTTCGACAAGATCCTGTTCGCCTTCGTGATCGTGCTGGCGTTGACGCTCAACGTCGGCTTCGTCGTCGGCGACATCACCGTCATCGCCCACCACAACGTCTACGAACTGGCGCTGGCGCTGATCGTCAGCCTGCTGGCGACGGTGATGAAGTTCGGCGACCGCTCCCAGCTCGGCTCGACCTTGCTGGCCACCAGCCTGGTCGCCGACGTCCAGCTGATCGGTGCGGCGGTCGTCTGGGCGGTGGTCTCGCGCGGCGGCTCGCCGGTCACCGACCACGAGTCCGTGACGATCGTCTCGCTGGCCATCGGCGCGCTGGTCGCCAACCTGGTGTCGGTGCTGCTGTTGATCATCGAGACCGCCAGCCTGCGGCGATGACCTCGCCCCCGGCCGCCGACCCCGCATCGCGCGACGAGCCGATCGCGAGCGAGGTCGGGCGGCGCGCCTACCGGCAGTCGCGACGCACCCAGCCGGGCGTGTTCCTGCTGCTGCGCCGGCTTCGCGGCCCGCTCACGCTGCTGATCGTCGTGTACGCGATCGCGGTGATCGGTTTCACCGTGGTGCCCGGCGTGGACGACCAGGGCCGGCCCTGGCATATGGGCTTCTTCCACGCCTTCTACTTCGTCAGCTTCCTCGGCACGACGATCGGCCTGGGCGAGATCCCCTACGCCTTCAACGACGGCCAGCGGCTGTGGGCATTGCTGTCGATCTACGCCACCGTCGTCGCCTGGCTGTACGCGATCGGCAGCCTGCTGTCGACGCTGCAGGATCCGCTGTTCAAGCGCATCGTGCACGAGAACCGCGTCGGCAACGCGGTGCGGCGCATGCAGGAGCCCTTCGTGCTGCTGTGCGGCTACGACGACGCCGGCACCCTGGTCGCGCGAGAGCTCGCCGAGGATGGCATCCGCGTCGTCGTCGTCGACGTGCGCGCCGAGCGCGTGGACGCGGTCGAGGTCGACGAGCTGCGCCTGTCCGTGCCGGCGCTGCGCGCCGACGCGATCGACCCGGCGGCACTGATCCGGGCCGGCGTGTCGCATCCGCACTGCATGGCCACGCTGGCGCTGACCGGCGACGACCGCGTCAACCTGGCGATCGTGCTGACCGCCAAGCTGCTGAACCCGTCGCGCGAGGTCCTGTGCGTCGCCCACGAGCACGTCGAGCAGGCGGCGATGGCCAAGGCCGGCGCCGACCACATCATCAACCCGCTCGACACCTTCGCCGAGCGGCTGGCGGTGGCGATGCGAGCGCCCAGCCTGCACGTGATCTACGAGGCGCTGACCACCCAGACCAGCAATGCGATGGGCACGCCGATCCTGATCCCGCGCGGGCGTTGGCTGATCTGCGGCTACGGGCGTTTCGGCCGCACGGTGCGGCGCCAGCTGGTGCGCGAGGGCGTCGAGGTCACGGGGGTCGATCCGGCGACGCCGGCCGAGGAGGCGCAGGGCAGCGGGCGCGG
>CALJUI010000296.1 GCA_937975735.1 uncultured Rubrivivax sp. | reverse complement strand
CATGCAGCTCGATGTCGACGCCCAGGTCGTAGCTGTTGAGCTTGAGCTTGTAGCCGGGCGCGATGCCGCCGTCTTCGTCGAAGTCGGCCGACAGCGTGGCGATCGGGCCGTCGACCTGCAGCTTCCAGTGGCGGTAGCGGGAGGGGTCGGTCTGGTAGTCGACGCGGGGCGCGTGGCTCACGGCGGTCTCCTGGTTGATATGCACGATCGTGCAACTTCACCACCGCGCATATGCATCATAGTGCGTGTTTAACCTGTGTCAAGCCGAGGGGCTGGGGCCGCCGGCACCGTGGCCGGGCTGTGCAGCGCCGCCGCCACCATCTCGTGCAGCTTCGCGAAGGTGGCTTCCAGCGGCTGCGCGCTGGTGTCCAGGCTGAGCTCGGCCTTGGCGTAGAAGGGCGCGCGGCCGGCCAGGATGTTCTTCAGGTCCTCCATGGCCTCCTTGCTGGCCGCCATCGGCCGCAGGTCGCCTTGCGCGGTGACGCGCTTCATGTGGTCTTCCGGCGTGGCGCGGAGCCACACCGTGGTGCAGTGCGCCAGCAGCAGGTTGAAGGTGGCGGGGTCGCTGACGATGCCGCCGGGCGTGGCGATCACGGCCTCGGGATGGATCTGGATCGCCTCTTCCAGCGCCCGCCGCTCGTAGCGGCGGTAGGCGTTCTGGCCGTACAGTGCCTGGATCTCGCCGACGCTGCAGCCGGCGAACTGCTCGATCTCCCGGCTGAGCTCGACGAAGGGCACGTCCAGCGCGTCGGCCAGGCGGCGACCCAGCGTGGACTTGCCGGCGCCGCGCAGCCCCACCAGCGCCACGCGCGGGCTGCGCGCGGCGTTGCCGCCGCCGGTGCCCAGCATCTCGCCGACGGCCACGCGCACGCGGTGGAGCGTGGCTTCGTCACGGTGCTCGAGCAGCTCGCGCAGCAGCAGCCACTCGGGCGTCGACGTGGTGACGTCACCGACCAGCTCGGCCAGCGTGCACTCCAGCGCCTGCGCCACCTGCAGCAGCACCAGGATCGACGCGTTGCCGGTGCCGTACTCCAGGTTGGCCAGGTGCCGCTCCGACACGTCGGCTGCCGCCGCGGTGGCCTTGCGCGTCAGGCCGCGGCGCGCGCGCAACGCCCGCACGCGCTCGCCCAGAGCCACCAGGAACGGGTGGCGGGTCTCGTCGGCAGCGACGTCTGAGTCGGCCAGGCTGGGCGCATGCACTATAGTGCTTGACATGAAGTAAGCGGCGTCGTAGGGTGTCGACCGGCACAATAATTCATCCCCTGGGCCGCCGCAAGGCACGGGCCGCGACGGCGCCGCCGGGGGACGAGGCACAGGAGCGCTGGCCATGACCCTGGAGGATTTCCGCGCCCAGCTCGCCGGCTTGACGGCGCGCCTGTCCGGGCGGCCGCTCGACGCGGACCTGGACGCCTGGCTGAACCGCGAGGTCGGCCCCGGCAGCGACGACTTCCGCCGGCTGCAGGCCGCCTGCGAGGCCGGCGTGCGCGACGGCTGGCTGTGCCAGCGCGAGGCCGGCGGCATCCGCTACGGGCGCGTCTTCAAGCCCGCCGACGACCTGCA
>CALJUI010000295.1 GCA_937975735.1 uncultured Rubrivivax sp. | reverse complement strand
CCCGGCCCGCCGCCACGCCGCTTCGGCGTCGATCGTTGCGGCGTCGGTCGCCGCGCCGCCGGTCGTGCGGCACGCGGCCGCCGCTCATCGCGGGCCGGCCAGGCGGTGCGCGTCGCAGCAGAACGGACGCCCGGCCGCGTCGGTCACGGCGTCGGCGGCCGGCAGGTGCACCCCGCAATGGCTGCAGCGCAGCATGACCTCGGCGTCGCCGCCGCGCTTGCGCCCGCGCGGCGGCGGGCGCCGCGAGCGCCCCAGCAGCAGCCACAGGCCGACCACGACGACGAGCACGACGAGCAGGTATTTCATCGCGGTCAGGGGCTCCGTTGCAGGATCACTTCCATCACGAAGCGCGAACCGGCATAGGCCAGCAGCAGCAGGATCGCGCCGCCGTAGAGCCAGGCCGTGGCGCGCCGCCCGCGCCAACCTCGCCAGTGGCGGCCGACCAGCAGCGCAGCGAACACCGCCCAGCCGAGCAGCGACAGCACCGCCTTGCGGTCGAGCCAGCTCCAGGCCCCGCTGGTGAGCAGACCGAGCAGCAGTGTCGCCGTCAGCACGGCGAACCCGGCGCCGACGAAGCGGAAGGTCAGCCGCTCCAGCTGCAGCAGCGGCAGGCCGAAGCGGCCCGCCTCGGGGATCCGACGCTCGCGCAGCCGGCGCTCGGCCGCATCCAGCATCAAGGCGTGCAGCACCGCGACGCCGAACAGCCCGTACGAGGCGACGCCGAGCACGAAGTGCAGCGGCGCCCAGGGATTGGTCAGCGGTCGGACCTCGCCCGGGAACCACCAGGCCAGCAGCACCGCCACCGCACCGACGACGGCCAGCACCCGTCGCACCACCGGCAACGGGACGAACCGGCTCTCCACCGCATGCACCGCGATGACCAGCCAGACGGTGATCGACAACACGGGCGCGAAGCCGAGGCGGGCCCCGCTGGCCGACTGGCCCCAGCCGCCGATGTCCAGCACCAGCAGACCCAGATGCAGGGCCCAACCGACGAGCAGCGCACCCGCGGACCAGTTCGACGCACCGTCCGGTGCACTGCGAGCCGGCAGCATCGCCAGTGCATAAGCGAGCACGGCGCCGGCGGCCAGCAGCCACGGCGCCGTGCCCGGCCACGCGGCAGACCCCGGCGATAGAATCATTCCGACAGTGTACTTTCGCGGGTCCGCGTCGCCGGGCCTTGCCGATCCGATGGCCTCCGCCCTCACCGACCGCCTGTCGCGCCTGGTCAAGACCATGCGCGGGCAGGCCCGCATCACCGAAGAGAACGTGCAGGAGATGATGCGCGAGGTGCGCATGGCCCTGCTCGAGGCCGACGTCGCGCTGCCGGTGGTGCGCGACTTCATCCAGCGCGTGAAGGACAAGGCGCTCGGCCAGGAGGTCGTCGGTTCGCTGAACCCCGGCCAGGCGCTGGTCGGCATCGTCAACCGCGAGCTGGCGGCGACGATGGGCGACGGCGTCGCCGACCTCGACCTCGCCACCCAGCCGCCCGCCGTGCTGCTGATGGCCGGCCTGCAGGGCGCCGGCAAGACCACGACCACCGCCAAGCTGGCGCGCCACCTGATCACGAAGCGCAAGAAGAAGGTGCTGACGGTCTCGGCCGACGTCTACCGGCCGGCCGCGATCGAGCAGCTGAAGACCGTCACGGCGCAAGCCGGTGCCGAGTGGTTCCCCTCCAGCGCGGGCCAGACGCCGCGCGAGATCGCGCTGGCCGCGCTCGACCATGCCAAGCGCCACTTCTTCGACGTGCTGATCGTCGACACCGCGGGCCGCCTCGCGATCGACGAAGCGCTGATGGCCGAGATTCGCGAGCTGCACGCGCTGCTCAAGCCCGTCGAGACGCTCTTCGTCGTCGACGCGATGCAGGGCCAGGACGCGGTCAACACCGCCAAGGCCTTCAAGGAGGCACTGCCGCTGACCGGCATCGTGCTGACCAAGCTCGACGGCGACTCGCGCGGCGGCGCCGCCTTGTCGGTCCGGCAGATCACCGGCGCGCCGATCAAGTTCGCCGGCGTGTCCGAGAAGATCGACGGCCTCGAGGTCTTCGACGCCGGCCGCCACGCCGGCCGCGTGCTCGGCATGGGCGACATCGTCGCCCTCGTCGAGGAGGTGCAGAAGGGCGTCGACCTGAAGGCTGCGCAGCAGCTCGCCGACAAGGTCAAGACCGGCGCCTTCGACATGAACGACTTCCTGGCGCAGATCTCCCAGATGAAGAGCATGGGCGGCCTGGCCGGGCTGATGGACAAGCTGCCATCGCAGCTGACGCAGAAGGCCGCCGGCGCCGACATGGACCGCGCCGAGCGCGACGTGCGCCGGATGGAGGGCATCATCTGCGCGATGACGCCGCTCGAGCGCCGCAAGCCCGAGCTGATCAAGGCCAGCCGCAAGCGACGCATCGCCGCGGGTTCGGGCGTGCAGGTGCAGGAGGTCAACCGCCTGCTCAAGCAGTTCGAGCAGATGCAAGGCATGATGAAGAAGATGAAGGGCGGCGGCCTGATGAAGATGATGAAGCGCATGGGCGGCCTGCCCGGCATGCCGCGCTGCCCCCGGCCGCGGCGAGGACCGACCGAGCCCGGGACCGCCGATCGTGAGGAAAGTCATGATCGGCCCGGGCCCGAACGGCGACCGAAACGCTTCGATACCGTTTGCACGAATGCGACGTTGACCGCGCCGGGTGGCGATCCTTATGGTGCAAGGTCGAGAACCCTTCCGCCGCCGCCCACCATGGACTTCCTGCCCCCCCTCTCGTCGACCGGACTCGCGGCGGCCGTGCTGCTGCTGCTCAGCCTGCTGCTGGTGCGCCTGCGCCAGCGCAATCCGGCCGCCCGGCGGGCCCGGCGCGATGCGCTCGACACCGTCGTCGACTGGCAGCCCGAGGCGGCGCGCGTGCTGACGGTCGACGAGCGGCAGGCCTACGAACTGTTGCGCCGATCGCTGCCGCCGGACTTCCTCGTGCTGGCCCAGGTGCCGCTGTCGCGCTTCCTGCGCGTGCCGATGCGCCACTCCTACGCGGACTGGCTGCAGCGCGTCGGCCACCTCAGCGCCGACCTGCTGGTCTGCGACGCCGGTTCGCGCGTGCTGATGGTGATCGACATCCGCGCCGCGCAGGAGTCCGAGCGCAGCCAGCGCCGCCACGAGCGGCTGGCCCGCGTGCTGCGCGCCGCGCAGGTCCGGGTGCAGGTCTGGCGCGAGGGCGAGTTGCCTTCGGTGGCCGAGGTGCGGGCACTGATCGCCGCCGCGATCGGGTCCGGCGCCGCGGCCGCCGGGCCCTCCGGCACGATGCCGCTGATCCCGGTGCCGGAGATCGCCGAGATCCTGGCCGAAGGCGACCTCGTCGAGCGCAACCTCGAGCCTGTCGCGTCGGGCTTCTACGACGACCTGGAGCTGGCCGCGCCCTCGGCGTCGAAGTGACGCCGCCGGGCCTTCAGTCGAGCAGCGCCTGCGCGAACTCGCGCGCGTCGAAGGGTTGCAGGTCCTCGAGCTTCTCGCCGACGCCGATGAAGTAGACCGGCACCGGGCGCCCGGTCTCGGCGCACCAGCCGGCGATGGCCGCCAGCACGCCGCCCTTGGCGGTGCCGTCCAGCTTGGTCACCACGAGCCCGGTCAGCCCGAGCGCGGCGTCGAAGGCCTTGACCTGGGCCAGCGCGTTCTGCCCGGTGTTGCCGTCGACGACCAGCAGCACCTCGTGCGGCGCGCCCGGCATCGCCTTGCCGATCACGCGGTGGATCTTCTTCAGCTCCTCCATCAGGTGCAGTTGCGTCGGCAGCCGCCCCGCGGTGTCGGCGATGACCACGTCGTGGCGACGCGAGCGACCGGCCTGCACGGCGTCGAAGGTCACCGCGGCCGGATCGCCGCTGACCTGCGCCACGATCTCGACGCGGTTGCGGTCGGCCCAGACCGCCAGCTGCTCGCGCGCCGCGGCGCGAAAGGTGTCGGCGGCGGCCAGCAGCACCTTGCAGTCGGCCGCGGCCAGGTGGCGGGTGAGCTTGCCGATCGTCGTCGTCTTGCCGGCCCCGTTGACGCCGGCGACCATGATCACGGTGGGCGTGTGCTCGCCGATCCGCAGCGGTCGCTGCAGCGGTGCCAGCAGGTCGGCGATCGCATCGACCAGCAGCGCCTTGACGGCCGCCGGCTCGGTCGCCCGGGCCGCCTTGACGCGGCGGCGCAGGTCGGCGAGCAGCAGCGTCGTCGCCTTCATGCCGGCATCGGCCATCAGCAACGCTGCTTCGAGCTCCTCGTACAACACGTCGTCGATGCGCGTGCCGGTGAAGACCTGGGTCAGCCCGCTGCCGGTCTTGCGCAGGCCCTGGCGCAGGCGGCCGAACCAGCCGTCGCGCGCCGCCTCCGGCACGGCAGCGTCGCCGCTCGGCGGCGGGTCGGCGGCCGGGGCCTTCGGCGTGGGCGCGGCGTCGGCGGGCGGCGTCGGCGAGGGTTTCTTGCGGAAGAAGCTGAACATGCGGATGGGGCTGACGATGGCGGCGGACGGGCCCGATCGGGGCACGTCGGCAGGGCAAGCGAAGCGCACCCAACGCGCCCGCGGCGGACGCTATAATTCTGGGCTCAGGCGCTTTAGCTCAGTCGGTTAGAGCGACGGAATCATAATCCGCAGGTCCGGGGTTCGAGTCCCTGAAGCGCCACCACATCCCCGGCCCGAGGCGTCCCCTCGGGCCGTCGTCCTTCCACAGCCCCTGGATCCACACCATGCTTCGCTGTGCTGCCCTGCTGATGACACTGGCCGTCGCCCTGCCGCTGACCGCGCAGTCCATCCAGCGCCCCTTCCCCGCCGACGCGCTGCGCGGCGAGTTGACGATCGGCCAGCCGCCCGTCGCCGAACTGAACGGCCAACCGGCGCGGTTGGCGCCCGGCGCGCGCATTCGTGGCGAGGACAACCTGCTGCTGATGTCGGGCGCGGTGGCCGGCCGCCGCCTCGTCGTGAACTACACGCAGGACAACTACGGGCTGATCAAGGACGTCTGGGTGCTGACGCCGCAGGAGCGCTCGCGCAAGCCCTGGCCGACGACGCGCGAGGAGGCCGCGCGCTGGCAGTTCGACGCCGCCGCCCAGACCTGGCGCAAGCCATGAGCGCGGCTTCGAAGAAGGTCTTCATCCGCACCTTCGGGTGCCAGATGAACGAGTACGACTCCGACAAGATGGCCGACGTGCTGCGCGCGGCCGAGGGCTACGAGCCGACGAGCGACGTCGATCAGGCCGACCTGATCCTGTTCAACACCTGCTCGGTGCGCGAGAAGGCGCAGGAGAAGGTCTTCAGCGACCTCGGCCGGGTCAAGCACCTGAAGGCCAAGGGCGTGCTGATCGGCGTCGGCGGCTGCGTGGCCAGCCAGGAGGGCGAGGCGATCGTCGCGCGCGCACCCTACGTCGACCTGGTCTTCGGCCCGCAGACCCTGCACCGGCTGCCGCAGATGATCGAGGCGCAGCGCCGCGACCGGCGGCCGCAGGTCGACATCCGCTTCCCCGAGATCGAGAAGTTCGACCACCTGCCGCCGGCCAAGGTCGACGGCGCCAGCGCCTTCGTCTCGATCATGGAGGGCTGCTCGAAGTACTGCAGCTACTGCGTCGTGCCGTACACGCGCGGCGAGGAGGTCAGCCGGCCCTTCGACGACGTGCTGACCGAGGTCGCCGGCCTCGCCGACCAGGGCGTCAAGGAGGTCACGCTGCTGGGGCAGAACGTCAACGCCTACCGGGGCGCGATGGGCGGGGCGGCCGAGACCGCCGACTTCGCGCTGCTGATCGAGTACGTGGCCGAGATCCCCGGCATCGAACGCATCCGCTACACGACCAGCCATCCGAACGAGTTCACGCAGCGCCTGATCGACGTCTATGCCCGAGTGCCGCAACTCGTGGACCACCTGCACCTGCCGGTGCAGCACGGCTCGGACCGCATCCTGATGGCGATGAAGCGCGGCTACACGGCGATGGAATACAAGAGCACCATCCGCAAGCTGCGCGCGGTGCGGCCCGACATCAGTCTGTCGAGCGACTTCATCGTCGGCTTCCCCGGCGAGACCGAGGACGACTTCGCGCGCATGATGAAGCTGATCGACGAGGTCGGTTTCGACGCCTCGTTCAGCTTCGTCTTCAGTGCCCGCCCCGGCACGCCGGCGGCCAACCTGACCGACGAGACGCCGCAGGCGGTCAAGCTCGAGCGCCTGCAGCACCTGCAGGCGGCTATCGAGGCGAACGTGCGCCGGATCTCGGCGTCGCGGGTCGGCAGCGTGCAGCGCATCCTCGTCGAGGGCCCGTCGCGCAAGGACCCGGCCGAACTGATGGGCCGCACCGAGTGCAACCGCATCGTCAACTTCGATGGCGGCCCGCACGCCGCGCGGCTGGTCGGCCGCATGATCGACGTCAACATCACCGCCGCGCTGCCGCACTCGCTGCGCGGCGAGGTGGTCGGCACCGAACGGGTCAGCGGCCCGGCCCGAAACCCCGCCACCACAGCGTGAGCGCACACAACGCGACCATCGCACCGTAGGTCGCCATCCGGCCGTCCTGGCCGAATCCGATCAGGCCGGCCAGCGCGGTCAGCGAGCAGACCAGCGCCGCTGGCGCTGCCAGCCGGCGCCAGGCCACCGTCTTCAGTTCGCGTCGCCACAGCAGCTTGGCCAACGCGGCCGACAGGGCCGCCAGGCCGAGGGCCGGCACGAACAGGTTGGCGAGGTGCCAAAAGGCGTCGATCGGGCTCATGGAGCTTGGTCGGCGATGATTGCAGTTTGATGCAGGTCAAGCCGGCGAGCGCCCCGGCAAACGACCGCAAATCTTACAATCGCGCCGTGAGCGTGTTTGCCCTCGGACTGAACCACACGACCGCGCCGCTCGATCTGCGCGGCAGGTTCGCGTTCGCCCCGGATCAGCTCTCGCCGGCCTTGCGTGGCCTGCGCGAGCGGCTGCAGCGCGCCACGCCCGAGGCCGCGCTGGTCTCCACCTGCAACCGCACCGAACTCTACGTCGCCGCCGACCCTCGGGCCGTGCCCGAACTCGTGCGCCCGGCGCTGGATTGGCTGGCCGAGCAGGGCGGCGTCGGCAGCAGCCAGTTGCAGGCCCACAGCTACGTGCGCGAGCACCGCGATGCAGCCCGCCACGCCTTCCGCGTCGCGGCGGGGCTCGACTCGATGGTGCTCGGCGAACCGCAGATCCTCGGCCAGATGAAGCAGGCGGTGCGCCAGGCCGACGAAGCCGGCACGCTCGGCAGCACGCTGCATCAGCTGTTCCAGCGCTCGTTCTCGGTGGCCAAGGAGGTGCGCACCTCGACCGAGATCGGCGCGCACTCGATCAGCATGGCGGCGGCCGCGGTCCGCCTGGCCTCGCAGCTGTTCGAGGACCTGCGCCAGACCAACGTGCTCTTCGTCGGTGCGGGCGAGATGATCGAGCTCGTCGCGACCCACTTCGCGGCGCGTTCGCCGAAGACGCTGGCGCTGGCCAACCGCACGCTCGAGCGAGGCGAGAAGCTGGCCGGCCGCTTCGGGGCGCAGGCGATCCGGCTGTCCGACCTGCCGAGCCGCTTGCACGAGTTCGACATCGTGATCTCGTGCACCGCCAGCACCTTGCCGATCATCGGCCTGGGCGCCGTCGAGCGTGCGCTGAAGGCGCGTCGCCAACGCCCGATGTTCATGGTCGATCTGGCCGTGCCGCGTGACATCGAACCCGAGGTCGCCGAACTCGCCGACATCTATCTGTACACCGTCGACGACCTGTCGGCGCTGGTGCAGACCGCCGGCGAGAAGCGCCTGGCGGCGGTGCAGCAGGCCGAGGCGATCATCGACGCCGGCGTGCTCAGCTTCACGCACTGGCTCGACCAGCGCGCCGCGGTGCCGCTGATCCAGGCCTTGCACCGGCAGGCCGACGACTGGCGCGAGCTCGAGATCCAGCGCGCCCGCAAGCGCCTGGCGCGCGGGGAGGATCCCGCCCACGTCCTCGAGGTGCTGGCCCGCGGCCTGACGCAGAAGATGCTGCACGGCACGCTGGCCGAGCTGCATGCCGCCGACAGCGCCGAGCGCGAGCAGCTCGCGCAGACCGTGTCGCGCCTGTTCCTGCGCCGCGAAGGCCGTTAGCGAAAGGACCCACGCCGCCGCGCGCCTGCCGGGCGCCGCGGCGGTCCGCCCCATGACCCCGTCCCTGCGCCAACAGTTCGACCGCCTCGGCATGCGGCTGGCGGAGCTCGACGCCAGCCTGGCCGACCCGCAGGTGCTCGGCGACATCCAGCGCTACCGTCGGCTGTCGCAGGAGCAGGCCGAGGCGGCGCACATCGTCGAGCGCTACCGGCGCTATCTGCAGCGCGAGCAGGACCAGGCCGCCGCGCGCGAGATGCTGGCCGACCCGGAGATGGCCGAGATGGCGCGCGCCGAGATCGACGAGGCGCAGGCCGAGATGGAGCGCCTGCAGCAGGAGCTGCGCACCGCATTGATCCCGCGCGACCCCGACGACGCGCGCAACGCCTTTCTCGAGATCCGCGCCGGCACCGGCGGCGACGAGTCGGCGCTGTTCGCCGGCGACCTGGCGCGGATGTATCTGCGCTGGTGCGAGCGCCAGGGCTGGCGCACCGAGGTCATGAGCGAGAGCCCGGCCGAGCTCGGCGGCTACAAGGAGCTGGTGCTGCGCATCGAGGGCGATCGCGTCTACGAGCAATTGCGCTTCGAGTCCGGCGGCCACCGCGTGCAGCGCGTGCCGGCGACCGAGAGCCAGGGCCGCATCCACACCAGCGCCTGCACGGTGGCGGTGCTGCCCGAGCCCGACGAGGCCGAGGAGATCACGCTGAACCCCGCCGAGCTGCGCATCGACACCTACCGCGCCAGCGGCGCCGGCGGCCAGCACGTCAACAAGACCGACAGCGCGGTGCGCATCACCCACCTGCCCACCGGCCTCGTCGCCGAATGCCAGGACGACCGCTCTCAGCACCGCAACAAGGCCAAGGCGATGGCGGTGCTCGCCGCGCGGCTGCGCGACAAGGAGCAGGGCGAGCGCGCCGCCAAGGAGGCAGCGACGCGCAAGGGCCTGATCGGCAGCGGCGACCGCAGCGACCGCATCCGCACCTACAACTTTCCGCAGGGCCGGGTCACCGACCACCGCATCAACCTGACGATTTACAAGCTGGCGCAGGTGATGGAGGGCGACCTCGGCGAACTGATCGCGGCCCTTCGCGCGGCGCGCGCCGAGGAGCAGCTCGCGCTGCTCGAGGCCGGGGGTGCGGCGTGACCACGGTCGGCGACGCGCTGGTCGCGGCGCGTTCGCTCGGTGTCGACCGGCTCGATGCGCAGTGCCTGCTCGCTCACCACCTGCGTCGGCCGCGCAGCTGGCTGCTGACGCACGACGACGACGCGCTGCTGCCGGACCTCGCCCGGCGCTTCGACGCCGACTGCCGCCGGCGCCTTGCCGGCGAGCCGCTGGCTTACGTGATGGGCAGCTGGAGCTTCCGTGACCTGCCGCTTGCGGTCAGCGACGCGGTTCTCGTGCCGCGACCGGAGACCGAGGGGCTCGTCGACTGGGCGCTCGAAGTGCTCGCGGGCGCACTCGCCGATCGCGCCGGCCCCGAGGTCGCCGACCTCGGCACCGGCAGCGGCGCGATCGCGTTGGCGATCGCCCGAGACTGCCCGCGCGCCCGGGTCACCGCCACCGACGCCAGCCCGGCCGCACTGGCGGTCGCGCGCGCGAACGGCAACGCGCTGAGGCTGCCGGTGCGCTGGTGCCTGGGGTCGCAAGGCGACTGGTGGCAGCCGCTGGGCGGTGCGACGTTCGACCTGCTGGTGTCGAACCCGCCCTACGTCGCCGAGGGTGATCCGCATCTCGATGCGCTTCGCCACGAGCCGGTCTCCGCCCTCGTCGCCGGGTCCGACGGGCTGGAAGATCTGCGGCAGCTCTGCGCGGGCGCCGCGAGGCACCTGAGGCCGGGGGCCTGGCTGCTGCTCGAGCATGGCCACGACCAGGGCGAGGCGGTCCGGCAGGCGCTGACTGCAGGCGGATTGGTCGATGTCTCGACACGCCGCGACCTGGCCGGGCTCGACCGGTGCAGCGGGGGCCGCCGGGCGTGAAGGGGTGCCCATTCATGCGGGTTGCGCGCCCGCCTGGGGCCCACGGCGGCGGCGTAGCGGTCTAGGATGGTTTTGCACGGGCCGGCCCACGGCCCGGGGGAGCCATCGATGAGACGTCCTGCACGAAGGCACCTGTGGGTACTCGGCTTGTTGGCCTGCCCTGCGCTGGCCGGCGACGGTCTGATCATTCCCGCCGACGACGCGGTGTGGCCGCGCTGGCAGGCCCGCGCCGGGCTGACGGTCTGGCATGTGCCGGCCGGCCCGGCCCCGAGCGCGGCGACGATGCGCCTGTCGCTGCTCGGCGACTACTACCCCCCGCTGCCCTGGCTCGCGCCCGGACCGACCTGGCAAGGTGGCCTGCGCGCCACCGGCGGCCTGATGCCGATGCGGGCCGGGCTGACCCTGCCCTCGGCCGGGCGTGCCGGTGCAGCCTGGCACTCGCGGGTCGACGAGCTCCACGACGACAGCGCGACGATCGACGTCTGGCCCTACATCGGCGTCGGCTACACCGGCCTGTCGCAGCGCAGCGGCTGGGGATTCATTGCCGATGTCGGCATCGTGGCGCAGATGCCGCGCCAGGCGAGCGGCCGCCACCGGCTCGGCGCCGGCACGCTGGGCCTGGACGATGCAGTGCGCGAGATCCGCCTGTCGCCGATGGTCCAGTTCGGCGTTCGCTACGCGTTCTGAGGTCTCGTTTACCGGCCGGCGCGGCTTGCCGTATAACGTCGGTTTGTCCACGACACCCCGATGAGGAATGAGATGAACGACGTGCAACAGCGCATCGACGACCTGGTCAAGCAGAACCGGGTGATGCTCTTCATGAAGGGCACGGCGCAGTTCCCGATGTGCGGCTTCTCCGGTCGCGCGATCCAGGTCCTGAAGGCCTGCGGCGTCGACGACCTCGTCACGTTCAACGTGCTCGAGGACGAGGCGGTGCGACAGGGCATCAAGGAGTACGCCAACTGGCCGACGATCCCGCAGCTCTACGTCAACGGCGAGTTCGTCGGCGGCTCGGACATCGTGATGGAGATGTACCAGTCGGGCGAACTGCAGCAGATGCTCGGCCAGAAGGCCTGAGATGCCCGCCCCGCGCCTGGTCGTCGGCATCACCGGGGCGACCGGCGCGATCTATGGCCTTCGCCTGCTCGAGCGCGCTCGCGCGCTGGGCGCCGAGACGCACCTGGTGGCCACGCCGGCCGGGGTGCTGAACGTCCACCACGAACTCGGCCTGGACCGCAAGGCGCTCGAGGCCCATGCCGATCACAGCCATGCCCCGGGCGACGTCGGCGCCTGCATCGCCAGCGGCAGCTTCGATGCCTCGGCGATGGTGGTCGCACCGTGCTCGATGAAGTCGCTGGCGTCGATCGCGCACGGCTTCGGCGACAACCTGCTGACGCGCGCCGCCGACGTGACGCTGAAGGAACGCCGCCGGCTGCTGCTGCTGGTGCGCGAGACGCCGTTCAACCTCGCGCACCTGCGCAACATGGTTGCGGTCACCGAGATGGGCGGCGTGATCTTCCCGCCGCTGCCGGCCTTCTACCATCGGCCGACGTCGATCGATCAGCTGGTCGACGACACCGTCGAGCGCGTGCTGCACATGCTCGGGCTGGCGGGCGCGCAGCCGAAGGCCTGGAACGGGCTCTAGCCCTCGAACATCCAGGCCTTGCGCGCGCCGAACACGAGGTTCGGGTACTCGGCCTTGCCGCGGCTGCCGTTGTAGCGGCCGAGCGCCATGAACAGATCGCCGCGCTCGCGGTCGAGGTAGTGGCGCAGGATCACGCAGCCGAAGCGAAGGTTGGTCTGCGTGTGGAACAGCCGGGCGACGTCGCCGTCGCCGATCAGGCGCGACCAGAACGGCATCACCTGCATGTAGCCGCGTGCACCGACCGAGCTGATCGCGTACTTGCGGAATGCGCTCTCGACCTGGATCAAGCCGAGCACGAGCGAGGTCTCCAGTCCGGCTCGGCGGCTCTCGTACCAGACGGTCTGCAGGAACTCGATCCGCGTGCGGTGCTCGGCCTTGCGGCGCTTCAGCCGCTCGCTCATCGCGCCGAGCCAGCGCAGGTAGGCCAGCCGCGACTCGATGTGATCG
Source organism: uncultured Rubrivivax sp. (assembly GCA_937975735.1). Taxonomy (GTDB): domain Bacteria; phylum Pseudomonadota; class Gammaproteobacteria; order Burkholderiales; family Burkholderiaceae_C; genus Rubrivivax. Next base: position 2,027 of record CALJUI010000295.1, on the reverse strand, counting down.
AAGCGCGGCTGCGGCGGCGCGGCCTCGGCCACCGATGCCGCGAGCGCGCTGCGCACCGCGTCGCCGAGTGGCTCCTCGAGCTGGTTGCCCGCACGCAGCGCCGGCCAGCCGGCGAGCAGCGGCAGCGCGGCGAGCGCGCGCCGTCTCATCGATCCCTCACACCGACAGCCGACCCTTCACGAACGTGAAGGCCTCGGACAGCGGCACCGTCGTCGCCTCGGCTTCGCGGCGCCCCTGGACCTCGACCGTGCCTGCCTTCAGGCCGCGGTCGGACAGCACCACCCGGTGCGGGACGCCGATCAGTTCCCAGTCGGCGAACATCGCGCCGGGACGCTCGCCGCGGTCGTCGAGGATCGCATCGACGCCGGCCTCGAGCAGCTGCGCATGGAGCCGGTCGGCCGCCGTGCGCACGTCGGCGCTGCGGTCGTAGCCGATCGGACAGAGCACCACCGTGAACGGCGCGATGGCGTCGGGCCAGACGATGCCGCGCTCGTCGTGCCCCTGCTCGATCGCCGCGCCGAGGATACGCGTGACGCCGATGCCGTAGCAGCCCATCTCCATCAGCTGCGGCTTGCCGGCCTCGTCGAGGTAGGTGGCATTCATCGCATTGCTGTACTTGGTGCCGAGGTAGAACACGTGGCCGACCTCGATGCCGCGCTCGATCGCGAGCACGCCCCGGCCGTCGGGCGACGGATCGCCTTCGACGACGTTGCGGATGTCGGCCACCACGTCCGGCTCGGGCAGGTCGCGGCCCCAGTTGGCGCCGGTGTAGTGGAAGTCGGCGGCATTGGCGCCGCAGACGAAGTCGCTCATCGCGGCCACGGTGCGGTCGGCCACGACCTTCACCGGCCGCACGGTGCCGATCGGCCCCAGATAGCCCGGCTTGCAGCCGAAGTGCGCCTCGATCTCGGCGGCGGTGGCGAACCGATAGCCCCCCTTCAGCCCCTCGACCTTGCCCGCCTTGATCTCGTTGAGGTTGTGGTCGCCGCGCACGAGCAGCAGCCAGATCGTCGAGCCGAGCAGGTCGCCCTGCTCGTTCTTACGGTCGGTGGCCAGCACCAGCGACTTCACGGTGCGCTCGAGCGGCAGGCCGAGCAGTTCGGCGACGTCCTCGCAGGTGGCCTTGCCCGGCGTCGGCGTCTTGACCAGCGGCTGCGCCGGCGCGGCGCGCGGGGTCGCCGGGGCGACCGCCTCGGCGAGCTCGATGTTGGCGGCGTAGCTGCTCGTCGGGCAGTAGACGATCGCGTCCTCGCCGGTCTGCGCGATCACCTGGAACTCCTGCGACAGGTCGCCGCCAATCGCGCCGGAGTCGGCCGCGACGGCGCGGTAGCGCAGCCCGAAGCGGTCGAAGATCGCCTGGTAGGCGGCGACCATCTGCTGGTAGCTCTTCGCGGCCGATTCCGGATCGCGGTCGAACGAGTACGCGTCCTTCATCGTGAACTCGCGCCCGCGCATCACGCCGAAGCGCGGCCGGCGCTCGTCGCGGAACTTGGTCTGGATGTGATAGAAGTTCTTCGGCAACTGCTTGTAGCTGCGCAGTTCCAGCCGCGCGATGTCGGTGATGACCTCCTCGCTGGTCGGCTGGATGATGAAGTCGCGGTCGTGGCGGTCCTTCACGCGCAGCAGCTCGGGCCCGTAGGCCTGGAAGCGGCCCGACTCCATCCACAGCTCGGCCGGCTGCACGACCGGCATCAGCAGTTCGATCGCGCCGGCGCGGTCCATCTCCTCGCGGATGATCGCCTCGACCTTGCGGATCACCCGCAGCCCCATCGGCATGTAGCTGTAGATGCCAGCGGACAGACGCTTGATCATGCCCGCGCGCATCATCAACTGGTGGCTGGCGACTTCGGCGTCGGCGGGTGCTTCCTTCAGCGTGGCGATGAAGAATCGGGAGGCTTTCATGGGGGGACTTGCGTGCGGCGCGCGGCGACGGCGTCGCGGCCAGTGCGGGAAATCGTGGGTTTCCCTATCACACCGGTCCGATGCAATAATGAAACCAATCAAAGAATTGGGGTCAGATTATGCTC
>CALJUI010000294.1 GCA_937975735.1 uncultured Rubrivivax sp. | reverse complement strand
CACCGGCTGCCGCCTGCGCGCCGAGTTCTACAACGCGCGCATGCCCGGCGGGCGCGGCCGTCCGCGCATCGAGCGGCTGCCCTACGCGGTCGATGCGGCCGTGGCCGGGCTGGCCGGCGCCGAGACCCTGGTGCTCGCCGGCAGCGTCGATCCGATCGCCTTCTTCGCCTACCCGGGCAAGCCGTCTCAGATCAAGCCGGCCGGCGCGGCATTGCTGACGCTCGCCGCGCCGCAGCAGGATGCGGCGGCCGCGCTGCGTGCGCTGGCCGAGGCGCTGGATGCAAGGCCGGTGCCGATGCCGAGTGCCGACCGACCGGCCGCGCCGGCCGCCGGTGCGCTGAACCCGGCGTCGATCGCGGCAGCGATCGCCGCGACGCTGCCCGAGCAGGCGATCGTCGTCGACGAGGGCGTGACCACCGGCCGCGGCCTCGGCGCGACGATGGGCGCGGCGGCACCGCACGACTGGCTGCAGGTGATGGGCGGGGCGATCGGCTTCGGCCTGCCCTGCGCGGTGGGCGCGGCGATCGGCGCGCCGGGGCGGCCGGTGCTCGCGCTCGAGGGCGACGGCAGCGCGATGTACACGCTGCAGGCCCTGTGGACGATGGCCCGCGAGTCGCTGCCGGTCGTCGTCGTGGTGTTCGCGAACCGCCGCTACGCGATCCTGCAGGGTGAACTGCAGGGTGTCGGCGCGACGATCGCCGGCGACCGGGCGCGCGACATGCTGACGCTCGACCGGCCGGCGCTCGACTGGGTGGCGCTGGCGCGCGGCCACGGCGTGCCGGGCGTCTCGGTCGACGACGTCGGCGCGCTGGTGCTGGCGCTCGAGCGCGGATTCGCCAGCGGCGCGCCCTGCCTGATCGAGGTCAGGCTGCCGGCTTGATCGGCGGCGTCTTCGACAGGCCCAGGTGCATGCCGCCGTCGAGCAGGATCAGCTCGCCGGTGACGGTGCGCGCCCCGTCGACCAGCCAGACGACGGCCTCCGCGACGTCCTCGGCACTGGAGGCCCTGGCCAGCGGCACGCCGGCCTCGTAGCCGGCCCTGAGCTTGTCGAAGGCCTGCTGGCCGATGCCGTCGACGAACCAGCGCGTGGTGATCAGCCCCGGGCAGACCGCGTTGACGCGGACCGCGGGCGCGAGTTCGCGCGCGAAGTACAGCGTCATCGCGTTCAGCGCGCCCTTCGACGCGATGTAGGCGACCGACGAGCCGACGCCGAGCGCCCCGGCGGTGGACGAGACGTTCACGATCGCGCCGCCGGCTTGCTGCAGCGCCGGCGCACAGGCGCGGATCATCTGGAAGGCGCCGAGCGCATTGACGCCGACGATGCGCTGGAAGGTCTCGGCGTCGATCGCGTCCCAGTTGCGCGCGCCGGCGAAGCTGGTCACGCCGGCGTTGTTGACCAGCGCGTCGATGCGGCCGAAGCGGTCCAGCGTCGCCTGCACGAGGGCGCGGCAGGCGGCGTCGTCGGCGACGTCGGCACGGCACAGCAGGGCCTCGGCGCCGGCCGCCTCGCAGGCGGCGACGCTGGTGTGCGCCTCGGCCTCGCTGCGCGCGTAGTTGATCACCACCCGGTAGCCGCGCCGTGCCAGCGCCAGCGCGGTCGCGGCGCCGACGCCGGTGGCCGAGCCGGTCACGATCGCCACCTTGCCTTGTCCGTCCATCGTCGGCCTCCTTGCACGCGGGGCCGGCCAGTGTAGGCCCGCGCCTATCATCGATCGCATGACGCTGGACTTCGAGTTCGTGACGCAGCGGCTGGTCGACGAGACGCAGCGCCTGCTCGCGGCGCTGCCGCTGTTCGCCGTCGCGCTGCTGCTGATCTGGCTGGGCTGGGGGCTCGGGGCCTGGCTGTCGCGGCGCACCGCGCTCGAGCGGGTCGGCCGCCGCAACCCCTTCCTGCAGGACCTCGCCCGCACGACGGTGCGCTGGCTGGTCACCGGCGCGGCGGTGCTGGTGGCGCTGCAGCTGCTGGACGCCACCGCGCTCGTCGGCGCGGTGCTGGGCACCGCCGGCGTGCTCGGCGTCGCGCTCGGCTTCGCGTTCAAGGACACGCTGGAGAACTACCTGGCGGGCATCCTGATGAGCCTGCGCCAGCCGTTCGCGCCGCGCGACCACGTGGTCATCGACGGCAACGAGGGCATCGTGCTGTCGATGACCTCGCGCGCGACGATCCTGATGACGCCTGACGGCAATCACCTGCGGCTGCCCAACGCGCTGGTCTTCCGCAGCGTGATGCTGAACTACACGCGCAACCCGAGCCGGCGCTTCGAGTTCGACGTCGGCGTCGGCGTCGGCGAGAACCTGGTCCGGGCCCAGCAGATCGGCATCGACGAGCTGCGCCGGCTGGACGGCGTGCTGGCGTCACCGCCGCCGCGGGCCTACATCGCCGCGCTGGGCGACTCCAACGTGCAGCTGCGCTACCTGGCCTGGGTCGACCAGCGCACGCACGACTTCCTGATGGTGCGCAGCGAGGCGATCCGCAAGGTCAAGCTCGCACTGGAGGCGCAGGGCATGGACATGCCCGAGCCGATCTACCGCGTGCAGCTCAGCCGGCAGGCCGCCGAGGCCGCAGCGCCGGCGGCGCGGCCGCAACGGCTGACGCCCGAGGAGGCGCCGAACACGCGCGCGGTCGACGAGCTCGGCCCGCAGATCCTTGCCGAACCGGAGGCGCAGGGCGCGCCGGACCTGCTCGACCCGGCGGCACCGAAGGAGTAGGGCGGCGTCAGCGCCAGGCCGAGGGCGCGCGTGCCGCGCCATGGCCCGGGCGCAGCGACCCGACCAGCGACTGCAGCCGCTCGGCCAGCCGGCGGCCGAACGACGGCGCGCTGTCGAGCATCACCGGCGCCACCGGGCGCACGCGGGCGCTCGACGATCGTGCCTGCGGCGGCACGTCGATCGGACGCTCGGTCGGCTTCATCGGCGCACGCGCCGCCTGGTCGGCACGTTCCGACGCGGCCCAGGCGGCATGGACCCAGTCGACGATCGGCCGCCACTGCGCGAGGTCGGCCTCGACCTTTTCCGGCGGCAGGTCGAACAGCGTCAGCCCGAGCTCGCTGCTGCGCACGTAGGCTTGCGACTCGCGTAGCGAGCCGACGTAGTCCAGGCCGTGGCGGGCCGCCCAGGCGGCCAGCTGCGCGCCGGCCTTGGTGCGCGCGTCCAGCCGCATGCCCACGACGCCGACCCGGCAGCGGCCGCTGGCTACGCGCGGCAGCGCCATCAGCTCGGCGCAGCAATCGGCGGCGGCCTCGCGGTCGAAGGCCGAGGCGCAGGTCGGCACGAGGATGGCGTCGGCCTGCATCGCGACGCGGGCGAGGTCGAAGCCCCGCAGTGCCCCCGGCGTGTCGAGCACGACGTGGGTCACGCCGCCGGGTGGCCGCAGCACGCTGCGCGCATCGGCGGCCCAGCCGGCGATGACCGCGCCTTGCGCCGACGGCTCGGCGGCGCGGCGGCGCAGCCAGCCCAGCGAGGACTGCTGCTTGTCGACGTCGCCCAGCATCACGCGCAGCCCGCCCGCCGCGCAGCAGGCGGCCAAGTGGGTGGCCAGCGTGCTCTTTCCGCTGCCCCCCTTGCGATTGATGACGGCGACGACCGGCATGAAGGACGCCTGGCCTTTCGAAGCGAAGACAGGGCCGATCGTCGCGCAGCCCGCGCGCCCGGGGTCCACGGATCTCCGGGCCGAAGACCGGCCAGTTTCCTTCGTCGGCGCTCAGCCGCCTGGCGGCTTCGGGGCCTTGTCGCTCCACAGCACGCCGCCGGTGGCCCAGTCGTGGCGGGCGACGTCGGTGAAGATCACGTCGATGCCGTCGGCGCTGCCGCCGAGCACGCGCACGCAGGCCTCCGTCAGCGCCTTGGCCAGCTCGGCCTTCTGGGTCGGCGTGCGGCCCTCGAACAGTTCGACGTGCAGGGTGGGCATGGGCGGGCTCCTTCGTTCTCGGCGTCTCAGTTCAGCGGGGCGCCGGCGTCGAACCAGCGCCTGATCAGCGCGCGTTCGGCGTCGGTCATCTGGGTCGCGTTGTTCATCGGCATCAGCTTGAGCACGACCGCCTGCTGGTAGACCGCCTGCGCATGTTGCTTCAGCAGCTCGGGCGTGTGCAGCGCGACGTTCTTGCTCTGCAGCTCGGCGTTGTGGCACATCGCGCAACGCTGCTCGATCACCGCCCGGACCTCGGCGATCCGGACCGGTAGCTCGGCCGCCGCCTTTGCCTCGGCCGACATCGGCGGCGGCGCGAGCCAGACCACCATGGCCACCAGCATCGCGGTGCCGACGATGGCATGCTCCCACGGCGCGCGCCGGCCCAGCACGTGCGCCTTGTGCCGCGCGACGAAGCTGTGCCGGATCAGCGCGCCGGCGAGCATCAGCAGCACCAGCACCAGCCAGTTGTGCGGCCCCTGGGTGAGCCAGCCGTAGTGGTTCGACAGCATCGCCACCAGCACCGGCAGCGTGAAGTAGGTGTTGTGCACGCTGCGCTGCTTGCCGCGCCGGCCATGCACCGGATCCGGCTGGCGGCCGGCGCGCAGGTCGGCGACCACCGTGCGCTGCCCCGGGATGATCCAGAAGTAGACGTTGGCGCTCATCGCGGTGGCGAGCATCGCCCCGACGAGCAGGAAGGCGGCGCGGCCGGCGAACAGCTGGCAGGCCAGCCAGGACGCGGCCACGACGAACACGAGCACGCTGCCGCCGACGATCAGGTCGCCGCGCGGGCCCTGGCCGAGCGTTCGGCAGAGGGCGTCGTAGATGAACCAGAAGGCGGCGAGGAAGCCGAGCGAGGCGGCGATCGCTGCGCCCGGCGACCAGTCGAACACCGTCCTGTCGACCAGGAAGGTGCCGGCGTTGAACAGGTACATCACCGTGAACAGAGCGAAGCCGGTGAGCCAGGTCGAGTAGCTCTCCCAGTACGACCAGTGAAGGTTCTTCGGCAATGGCAGCCAGTTCGGCGCCAGCATGTACTTGTTCGAATGGTAGAAGCCGCCGCCGTGCACGGCCCACATCTCGCCGTCGACGCCCTTGGCCTTCAGGTCCTCGTGCTCGGGCCGGCTCAGGCTGTTGTCCAGCATCACGAAGTAGAACGACGAGCCGATCCAGGCGATCGCCGTGACCACGTGCGCCCAGCGCAGCAACAGATTGGCCCAGTCGAGCAGGTAGGCGTCCATCGGGACCGTCGCTCAGGAGCCGCGGTAGCTGCCGAGGCTCCACGGGCTGACCAGCAGCGGCACGTGGTAGTGACCGGCGGCGTCGGCGATGCCGAACTCCAGCGGCACGGTGTCGAGGAAGGGCGGCTCGGGCAGCGCCACGCCGAGCGCGCGGAAGTACGGTGCCACCTCGAACAGCAGCCGGTAGCGGCCCACCGCCATCGCCGCGGCGTCGAGCAGCGGGCCGCCGTCGCAGCGGCCGTCGGCATTGAGCACGACCTCGCGCAGCGTGGTCATGCCGCCGGCGTCCAGGCGCTGCAGCGTGACGCGCATCCCGGCGGCGGGTCGGCCGTGCATGGTGTCGAGCACGTGCGTACTGAGGTGTCCCATGATGTTCGGGCCGAGGGCCTAAAGTGTGCACACTGCCGGCTGGCCCGGAAACGATACCGCAAGCGACCATGACCTCGCCCGCCCCCCGCTATCCGCGCGACCTGCGCGGCCACGGCCGCCATCCGCCCGACCCGCGCTGGCCCGGTGGCGCGCGCATCGCGCTGCAGTTCGTGCTGAACTTCGAGGAGGGCGGCGAGAACTCCGTGCTGCACGGCGACGCCGGCAGCGAGCAGTTCCTGTCCGAGATGGCCAGCCCGCCGGCCTTCGCCGCGCGGCACCTGAGCATGGAGTCGATCTACGAGTACGGCGCGCGCGTCGGCGTCTGGCGGCTGCTGCGCGAGTTCGAGCGCCGCGGCCTGCCGCTGACCGTGTTCGGCGTCGGCATGGCGCTCGAGCGCAGCCCGGAGGTCGCCGCCGCCTTCGTCGAGCTCGGCCACGAGGTCGCCTGCCACGGCTGGCGCTGGATCAGCTACCAGGAGGTCGACGAGGCGACCGAGCGCGAGCACCTGGCGCTCGGCTTGGCCGCGGTCGAGAAGATGACCGGGCACAAGGCGCTCGGCTGGTACACCGGGCGCGACAGCCCGAACACCCGCCGGCTGGTCGCCGATCACGGCGGACTCGAGTACGACAGCGACCACTACGGCGACGACCTGCCGTTCTGGCTGCAGGTGCGCCGCAGCGACGGCACGCTGGCGCCGCACCTCGTCGTGCCCTACACGCTGGACAACAACGACATGCGCTTCGCGCTGCCCCAGGGCTTCAGTCACGGCGAGCCCTTCTTCGCCTACCTGCGCGACGCCTTCGATCTGCTCTATGCCGAAGGGGCCGAACGCCCGGCGATGATGAGCGTCGGCATGCACTGCAGGCTGCTCGGCCGGCCGGGCCGGATGCGCGCGCTGCAGCGCTTCCTCGACCACGTGCAGGCGCACGACCGGGTCTGGGTCGCGCGCCGCATCGACGTCGCGCGCCACTGGAAGCAGACCCACCCCTTCGACGCCGCGACCGCCTTCGTCTGGGAATGACCATGACCCTGACCCTCGACCAGCTCAACGCCGCCGGGCGCGCCGACTTCGTCGCGCTGCTCGACGGCCTCTACGAACACTCGCCGTGGATCGCCGAGGCGGCCTGGGCCAAGCGGCCGTTCTCGACGCTGGCACAGCTCGAGCGCGCGCTGGTCGAGGTCGTGCGCGACGCCGGGGCCGAGCCACAGCTGGCGCTGATCCGCGCCCACCCCGAACTCGCCGGCAAGGCGATGGTCAGCCGCTCGCTGACCCGGGCGTCGTCGCACGAGCAGGGCAAGGCCGGGCTGACCGACTGCACGCCGGCCGAGTTCGAGACCCTGCAGCGCCTGAACGCCGACTACAACGCGCGCTTCGGTTTCCCGTTCATCCTTGCGGTGCGCGGCCCGCGCGGGCTCGGCCTGTCCAAGGGCGAGATCATCGCCACCTTCGAGCGGCGTCTCGAGAACCACCCCGACGTCGAGCGCGAGGAGTGCCTTCGCCAGATCCACCGCATCGCCGAGATCCGCCTGGCCGACCGGTTCGGCGCGCAGCCCGAGCTCGGCAACCTGGTCTGGGACTGGGCCGAGCGGCTGGCCGCGCACAGCGACCCCGGCTACGCCGAGCGCGGCGAGCTGACCGTGACCTACCTGACCGACGCCCATCGCGCCTGCGCCAGGCAGCTGGCGCAGTGGATGCGCGCCGACTGCGGCTTCGACGAGACCGGCATCGATGCGGTCGGCAACGTGGTCGGCCTTTACCGCGGCAGCGACCCCGACGCGCCGCGTCTGCTCGCCGGCAGCCACTACGACACCGTGCGCAACGGCGGCAAGTACGACGGGCGCCTGGGCATCTTCGTGCCGATGGCCTGCGTGCGCGAGCTGCACCGCGCCAAGCGCCGCCTGCCCTTCGGCATCGAGGTGGTGGGCTTCGCCGAGGAGGAGGGTCAGCGCTACAAGGCCACCTTCCTCGGTTCCGGCGCGCTGACCGGCCACTTCGATCCGCGCTGGCTCGACCAGGCCGACGCCGACGGCGTGACGATGCGCGCGGCGATGCAGCGCGCCGGGCTGTCGCCGGACGACATCCCGGCGCTGAAACGCGACCCGGCCCGCTACCTCGGCTTCGTCGAGGTGCACATCGAGCAGGGTCCGGTGCTGAGCCAGCTCGACCTGCCGCTGGGCGTCGTCACCTCGATCAACGGCAGCGTGCGCTATGTCGGCGAACTGGTCGGCATGGCCAGTCACGCCGGCACCACGCCGATGGGCCAGCGCCGCGACGCCGCCGCTGGCGCGGCCGAGCTGCTGCTCTTCCTGGAGCGGCGCGCCGCCGCGGTGCCCGACCTCGTCGGCACGGTCGGCATGCTGCAGGTGCCCAGCGGCTCGATCAACGTGGTGCCCGGGCGCTGCAGCTTCAGCCTGGACATCCGCGCGACGACCGACGCGGTGCGCGACGCCTGCGACGCCGAGGTCCGCGCCGAGCTGGCGCGGATCTGCGAACGCCGCGGCCTGCGCTTCACGCTCGAGGAGACGCTGCGCGTGCCGGCGGCGCCGAGCGCACCGGCGTGGCAACAGCGCTGGGAGTCCGCGGTCGAGGCCCTGGGCCTGCCGGTGCACCGCATGCCCAGCGGCGCCGGCCACGACGCGATGAAGCTGCACGAGGTGATGCCGCAGGCGATGCTGTTCATGCGCGGGCTGAACGCCGGCATCAGCCACAACCCGCTCGAGTCGATCACCAACCACGACACCGAGCTGTGCGTGCGCGCCTTCGCGCACCTGCTCGAGCAACTGGCCGGCGAGTCCGCATGAACCCGCATCTTCAGCTCGACGCCTGGATCGACGCCCACTTCGACGAGGAGGTGCACTTCCTGCAGGCGCTGGTCCGCGTGCCGACCGACACGCCGCCGGGCAACAACGCGCCGCACGCCGAGCGCTGCGCGGCCCTGCTGAAGGACTTCGGTCTGGACGCCGAGCGCCACCCGGTGCCCGAGGCCGAGGTGCGCGCGATGGGCCTGGAGTCGATCACCAACCTGATCGTGCGCCGGCGCTTCGGCGACGGACCGGTGATCGCGCTGAACGCCCACGGCGACGTCGTGCCCCCGGGCGAAGGCTGGACGCGCGACCCCTACGGCGGCGAGGTGGCGGGCGGCCGGCTCTACGGTCGCGCCGCCGCGGTGAGCAAGAGCGACTTCGCGGCCTATACCTTCGCGCTGCGCGCGCTCGAGTCGCTGGGCGCGCCGTTGAAGGGTGCGGTCGAGCTGCTGTTCACCTACGACGAGGAGTTCGGCGGCGAGCTCGGCCCCGGCTGGCTGCTCGCGCAGGGGCTGACCCGGCCAGACTTCGTGCTTGCCGCGGGCTTCTCCTACCAGGTGATCACCGCGCACAACGGCTGTCTGCAGATGGAGGTCACGGTGCACGGCCGCCAGGCCCATGCGGCGATCCCGCACACCGGCGTCGACGCGCTGCAGGGCGCGGTCGCGATCCTGAACGCGCTGTACGCGCAGAACGGCCGCTACAAGGCCCTGCACTCGACGATCGACGGCATCACGCACCCGTACCTGAACGTCGGCCGCATCGAAGGCGGCACCAACACCAACGTCGTGCCGGGCAAGGTGGTGTTGAAGCTCGATCGCCGGATGATTCCGGAGGAGGACGCCGCCGCGGTGGAGGCCGACGTGCGCCGCGTGATCGAGCAGGCGGCGGCCACCTGCCCCGGCGTCACCGTCGAGATCCGGCGGCTGCTGCTGGCGCAGTCGTGGAAGCCGCAGACCGCCAACGCCCCGCTGGTGCAGGCGCTGCAGCGGCATGGCGAGGAGGTGTTCGGCGAGCCGATCCCGACCTCGGGCACCCCGCTGTACACCGACGTGCGGCTGTTCGCCGCCGCCGGCATCGCCTGCGCGATCTACGGCGCCGGGCCGCGCACCGTGCTCGAATCGAACGCCAAGCGCGCCGACGAGCACCTGGTGCTCGACGACCTGCGCAAGGCGACCAAGGTCGTCGCGCGCACGCTGCTGGACCTGCTCAGCTAGTTTGGTCGCGGGCGAGCTTCTCGCTCTTCCAGTAGACGTCGTCGCCGCCGAGGCCGTCGAGGTTGGCGCGGTTGAGCACGCGCGCCAGCACGAACATCAGGTCCGACAGTCGGTTCAGGTACAGGCGCGGCGCGGCGTTCACCGGCTCGGCGGCGGCCAGCGCGATCACCGCCCGCTCGGCGCGCCGGGCCACCGTGCGGCTGACATGGGCCAGCGCCGCGCTGCGCGTGCCGGCCGGCAGGATGAACTCCTTCAGCCGGGGCAGGCCGGCGTTGTAGTGCTCGAGCGCGTCGTCGAGCCTGGCGACCGCATCCGTCTTGAGCAGCGCGTAGCCGGGGATCGAGAGCTCGCCGCCGAGGTTGAACAGCTCGTGCTGGATCACCGCCAGCAGTTCGCGCACGTCGTCGGGCAGCGGCTCGGCGAGCAGCACGCCGAGACTCGAGTTCAGCTCGTCGACGTCGCCCATGGCCTTCACGCGCAGGTGGTCTTTGGGCACGCGGGTGCCGTCGCCGAGGCCGGTGGTGCCGTCGTCGCCGGTACGGGTGGCGATCTTCGAGAGGCGGTTGCTCATCCGCGGGATGCTAGCAGCGGCGCCGGTCCCTAGAATGGGTTGGACGAAGGAGACGCCGATGAACGCCCCGCTGCCCAACGATGCCCTGCCCCGGGTCGAACCGCGGCCGGTGCCGCCGGCGATGCTGGCGGCGTTGCGCGATCGATTCGGCGATCGCTGCTCGACCGCCGCCGCGGTGCGCGAGCAGCACGGGCGCGACGAGTCGCCGTTCCCGGTCACGCCGCCGGAGGTCGTGGTCTTCTGCAAATCGACCGACGAGGTCGCGGCGGTCGTCGCGCTGGCCGCCGAGCACGCGGTGCCGGTGATCCCCTTCGGCGTCGGCTCGTCGCTGGAAGGCCATCTTCTGGCGGTGCAGGGCGGCGTCAGCATCGACCTGTCGCGGATGACGGCGATCAGGCGCATCAACCCGGAGGACCTCACCGTCACGGTCGAGGCCGGCGTCACGCGCGAGCAGCTCAACAGCGAGATCCGGGACACGGGCCTGTTCTTCCCGATCGACCCGGGCGCCAACGCGTCGATCGGCGGCATGGCGGCGACGCGCGCCAGCGGCACGAACGCGGTGCGCTACGGCACGATGCGCGAGAACGTGCTCGGCCTGACCGTGGTCACCGCCAGCGGCGCAGTGATCCACACCGGCACCCGTGCGCGCAAGTCCAGCGCCGGCTACGACCTGACGCGCCTTTTCGTCGGCAGCGAGGGCACGCTGGGGGTGATGACCGAGGTGACGCTGAAGCTCTACCCGCTGCCCGAGGCGGTCAGCGCGGCGATCTGCCACTTCCCCGACGTCGACGCCGCGGTGCAGACGACGATCCAGCTGATCCAGCTCGGCGTGCCGATCGCGCGTTGCGAGTTGCTCGACGTCAACGCGATCCGCTTCGTCAACCAGCAGTCCAAGCTGAACCTGCGCGAGGCGCCGATGCTGCTGATGGAGTTCCACGGCAGCGAGGCCGGCGTGAAGGAACAGGCCGAGACGGTGCAGGCGCTGGCCGGCGAGCTGGGCGGCGAAGCCTTCGAGTGGGCGCGAACGCCGGAGGAGCGCACCCGGTTGTGGACCGCGCGCCACAAGGCCTACTTCTCCGGCATGCAGGCCCACCCCGGCTGCCGCAGCGTGACGACCGACACCTGCGTGCCGATCTCCCGGCTGGCCGAGATCATCGAGGCCTCGGTCGAGGACGCGGACGGGTCCGGGCTGCCGTACTACATCGTCGGCCATGTCGGCGACGGCAACTTCCACCTCGCCTTCCTGGTCAAGGAAGGCGACCCTGCCGAGCGGTCGACCGCCGAGCGGCTGTCGGCCCGGATGGTCCAGCGCGCGCTGGCGCTGGAAGGCACCTGCACCGGCGAGCACGGCATCGGCCTGCACAAGATGGGCTTCCTGGTCGACGAGGCCGGCGCCGGCGCGGTCGAGCTGATGCGCAGCGTCAAACGCGCGCTCGATCCGAAGAACATCATGAACCCGGGCAAGATCTTTGCGCTGTAGCCGCCGCCGGCTGCTCGGTGCAGCGCTGATGCTGGCCGCCGCACCGGCGGCCGCCGGGCTGCCCGAGGTCATCGCGATGGCGCGGCCTTCGGTGCTGCCGATCGGCACCTTCGACCCGCTCGGCAGCCCGCGCTTCGCCTTCCGCGGCACCGCCTTCGTGGTCGGCGACGGCCGCCACGTGGTCACCAACGAGCACGTCGTGACCATCGCCGATGCGAAGTCCCCGCCGCGTTACGCGGTGCGCGTGCCGAACGGCGACGATCGCGGCGACTGGCGCCTGGCCACGCTGGTGATGCTGGACAAGGCGCACGACCTCGCGCTGCTGCGCCTGGACGGCGAGCCGCTGCCGCCGCTGCGTCTGGCCGCGCCGGACGGCGTGCGCGAGGGCCAGGCGATCGCGCTGATGGGCTTCCCGATCGGCGGCGTGCTCGGCTTCCAGCCGGTCACGCACCGTGGCATCGTCGCGTCGATCGCCGCCATCGCGCTGCCGGCGGCCAACGCCTCGCAGCTCAGCGACCGCTCGCTCGCCGCGCTGCGCCGCGGCAGCTTCGACGTCTACCAGCTCGACGCGACCGCCTACCCGGGCAACAGCGGCGGGCCGGTGTTCGACGCCGACACCGGCGAGGTGGTCGCGGTGATCAACATGGTGCTGATCAAGGGCAGCCGCGAGTCGGCGCTGCAGCACCCGACCGGGATCAGCTACGCGATCCCGGTGCGTCACGTGCGCGCGCTGGTCGACGCCTACGTGCGGTAGTACTCGCGATACCAGGCGACGAAGCGCGCGATGCCTTCGTCGATCGTGGTGCGCGGCGTGAAGCCGGTCCAGGCCGCCAGCGTGTCGACATCGGCGTAGGTGTCGGGCACGTCGCCGTCCTGCAGCGGCAGCATGTTCTTCTTCGCCTCGCGGCCGAGCGCCTTCTCGATCGCGCCGATGAAACCCATCAGCGGCACCGGGTTGTTGTTTCCGATGTTGAAGACCCGGTACGGCGCGTTGCTGGTGCCGGGGTCCGGCGCCTCGGCTCGGTAGGCCTCGTCGGGCGTGGCGACCCGGTCGGTCACGCGGACGACGCCCTCGACGATGTCGTCCACGTAGGTGAAGTCGCGCTGCATGTGGCCATGGTTGAAGACGTCGATCGGCCGGTCCTCGAGGATCGCCTTCGTGAACAGGAACAGCGCCATGTCGGGCCGGCCCCAGGGCCCGTAGACGGTGAAGAAGCGCAGCCCCGTGGTCGGCAGCCCGTACAGGTGGCTGTAGGTGTGGGCCATCAGTTCGTTGGCCTTCTTCGTCGCCGCGTACAGGCTGACCGGATGGTCGACGCTGTGGTGCTCGGAGAACGGCATCTGCGTGTTGCCGCCGTAGACGCTGGAGCTCGACGCGTAGACCAGGTGCTCGACCTTCGAGTGCCGGCAGCCTTCGAGCACGTTGACGAAGCCGACGATGTTGCTGTCGACGTAGGCGTGAGGGTTCTTCAGCGAGTAGCGCACCCCGGCCTGCGCGGCGAGGTGGATCACGCGGTCGAACTTCTCGTCGGCGAAGAGCCGGGCCATGCCGTCGCGGTCGGCGACGTCCATCGGCACGAAGCGGAAACCCGGCTGCGCCTGCACGCGCGCGAGGCGATCGCGCTTGAGCTGCACCGAGTAGTAGTCGTTGAGGTTGTCCAGCCCGACGACCTGGTCGCCGCGCGCGAGCAGGCGCAGCGAGGTGGTCGAGCCGATGAATCCGGCGGCGCCGGTGACGAGGATCTTCATGGGGGGGGGTCCGCCAGCAGGGTCGGCGCCGATGATAGCCAGCGCGCGGCCTCGGAGCGGCGGCGTCCGCGTGAACGATGCGGCGGCGAATCAGCCTTCGTTGACCGGCGCCGGCGCGCTCCAGCGCTGCGTCACCTCGCCGGCGGCGTTGACGCTCTCCAGGTGCACGCCGAAGCCCCACAGCCGCGCGACATGCTTGAGCACCTCCTGCGCGGTGTCGTGCAGTGGCCGGTCCTTGTGCTGCGAATGGCGCAGCGTCAGCGCGCGATCGCCGCGCAGGTTGACGTCCCAGACCTGGATGTTCGGTTCGCGCGAGCCCAGGTCGTACTGGTGCGACAGCGACTCGCGCACCCGGCGATAGCCTTCGTCGTCGTGGATCGCGCTGACCTCGAGCTCGTCGTCGTGCTCGTCGTCGGTGATCGCGAACAGCCGCATCTCGCGCATCAGCTTCGGGCTCAGGAACTGGCCGACGAAGCTTTCGTCCTTGAAGTTGCGCATCGCATGGTCGAGCGTCGGCAGCCAGGGCGCGCCAGCGATCTCGGGGAACCATTGGCGGTCCTCGTCGGTCGGCGCCTCGCAGATGCGCTTCAGGTCGGTGTACATCGCGAAGCCGAGCGCGTACGGGTTGATGCCGCTGTAGGCCTTGTGGCCGACCGGCGGCTGGTAGATCACGTTGGTGTGGCTCTTCAGCCACTCGATCATCACGCCGTCGGTCAGCTGGCCATCGTCGTACATCTGGTTCAGCAGCCGGTGGTGCCAGAAGGTCGCCCAGCCTTCGTTCATCACCTGCGTCTGGCGCTGCGGGTAGAAGTACTGCGCGACCTTGCGCACGATGCGCA
>CALJUI010000293.1 GCA_937975735.1 uncultured Rubrivivax sp. | reverse complement strand
CGGGTAGTAGCTCTTCTTGAAGCGCTCCGGGTCGCCCCAGATGGTGCGGATCATGCTGGGCCACGGCTTCTTCACGACCAGGATGCCGCCCTGCCCGTTCGGCACGTCCTGCCCGGTCTCGTCGACGACCGCCGCGGCGATGCCCGGGAACGGCAGCGTGCACGAGCCCGGCACCATCGGCGTGACGCCCGGCAGCGGCGTGATCATGTGGCCGCCGGTCTCGGTCTGCCAGAAGGTGTCGACGATCGGGCAGCGGCTGCCGCCCACGTGCTCGTAGTACCACTCCCAGGCGGCCGGGTTGATCGGCTCGCCGACCGTGCCCAGGATGCGCAGGCTCTTCAGGTCGAAGCTCTCCGGGTGCACCTTCTTGTCGGCCTCGGCGGCCTTGATCAGCGAACGGATCGCGGTCGGCGCCGTGTAGAAGATCGTGACCTTGTGCTTCTCGACCATGCGCCAGAAGCGCCCGGCATCGGGGTAGGTCGGCACGCCTTCGAACACGATCTGCGTGCCGCCCAGGGCCAGCGGGCCATAGGCGATGTAGGTGTGGCCGGTGACCCAGCCGATGTCGGCGGTGCACCAGAACACGTCCTCGGGCTTCAGGTCGAAAGTCCACTTGGTCGTCAGCGCCGCGTGCAGCAGATAGCCGCCGGTGCTGTGCTGCACGCCCTTGGGCTTGCCGGTCGAGCCCGAGGTGTAGAGCAGGAACAGCGGGTGCTCGGCGTCGACCCACTCGGGCTCGCAGGTCTCGGCCTGGCCCTTCAGCGCATCGGCCAGCCAGACGTCGCGTCCGCCCTTCATCGCGATCTCGCCGCCGGTGCGCTTGTGCACGAGCACGGTCTTCACGGCCTCGCAGCCGCCGAGCTGGAGCGCCTCGTCGACGATGGCCTTCAGCGGCAGCTGCTTGCCGCCGCGCAGTTGCTGGTCGGCGGTGATGATCAGCGACGCACCGGTGTCCTGGATGCGGTCGCGCAGGCTCTGTGCGGAGAAGCCGCCGAAGACCACCGAGTGCGTCGCCCCGATGCGCGCGCAGGCCTGCATCGCGGCCACCCCCTCGACGCCCATCGACATGTAGATGATGACGCGGTCGCCCTTCTTGACGCCGCTCGCCTTCAGCGCGTTGGCCATCTGGCAGACCTTGGCCAGCAGCGTCTTGTAGCTGACCTTGGTGACCGCGCCGTCGTCGGCCTCGAAGATGATCGCGGTCTTGTCGCCCAGGCCGCGCTCGACGTTGCGGTCCAGGCAGTTGTACGACGCGTTCAGCGTGCCGTCCTCGAACCACTTGAAGAACGGCGGCTCGCTGGCGTTCAGCGTCTTCGTGAACGGCTTCTTCCAGCTCAGCAGTTCCCTGGCCAGGCGCGCCCAGTAGGCCTCGTGGTCGGCCTCGGCCTCGGCGACCAGCTTCTGGTACGCGTCCATGCCGGACACGTGCGCGCCCTTCACCGCGGACGGCGGCGGCTGGTAGGTGCGGAGTTCGTGGTGTTCGCTCATGCTCGTCTCCTTGGTGTCGGCCGCAGGGCCGCTGAACTGCAAACGAATGTGGCGCCCGGGTCTGACGGACGGCTTACTCTGACGCCCGACCGGGGGATGCCTACAATCTTCGGTCGACTTCGAAGCCCTTGTCCATGGCGCAAAAACCCGAACAGGCCCCGCTGGCCGCACCGTCCCGGCTGGGGCCCCTGCCCAACCTGATCTTCGCCAGCCGATGGCTGCAGCTGCCCCTGTACCTGGGCCTGATCCTGGCGCAGGCGGTCTACGTCTTCCACTTCTGGCTGGAGCTGGTGCACCTGATCGAAGCCGCGTTCGGCGACCAGGCGGCGCTGGCCAAGCTGGTCACCAGCATCGGCTACCGCAGCGACGTGGTGCCGACGGCGCTGAACGAGACCATCATCATGCTGGTCGTGCTGGCGCTGATCGACGTGGTGATGATCTCCAACCTGCTGATCATGGTCATCGTCGGCGGCTACGAGACCTTCGTCTCGCGACTGCGGCTGGAAGGCCACCCCGACCAGCCGGAGTGGCTGAGCCACGTCAACGCGTCGGTGCTCAAGGTCAAGCTGGCGACGGCGATCATCGGCATCAGCTCGATCCACCTGCTCAAGACCTTCATCAACGCAGCCAACTACACGGAGCAGGTGCTGCTGTGGCAGACGGCGATCCACATCACCTTCCTGTTGTCGGCACTGGCCATCGCCTGGACCGACCGCATCATGACGCCGCCACGCGCGGCGGCGCACTGACCGTCAGCGCGGCGCCGGCTCGGCCGGCTTCGGCTTGAGCGCCGCCAGCACGTCCAGCGGCAGCGGCAGCAGCACGGTCGTCGCGCGGTCGCCGGCGACCTGCGTCATCGTCTGCAGGTAGCGCAGCTGCATCGCCTCCGGCCGCTGGGCCAGCGTCGCGGCGGCCTCCAGCAGCGCGGCGGCGGCCTGCTTCTCGCCGTCGGCATGGATGACCTTGGCGCGGCGCTCGCGTTCGGCCTCGGCCTGGCGGGCGATCGCCCGCACCATCGACTCGTTCAGGTCGATGTGCTTGATCTCGACGTTGGTGACCTTGATCCCCCAGGCGTCGGTCTGGGCGTCCAGGATGGTCTGCACGTCGACGTTGAGCCGCTCGCGCTCGGCCAGCATCTCGTCGAGCTCGTGCTTGCCGAGCACGACGCGCAGCGTCGTCTGGGCCAGCTGCGAGGTCGCCATCAGGTAGTCCTCGACCGCGATGATGGCCTTCTGCGGGTCGACGACGCGGAAGAACACCACCGCGTTGACCTTGACCGACACGTTGTCGCGCGAGATCACGTCCTGCGGCTCGACGTCCATCGTGACCACGCGCAGGTCGACGCGCACCATCTGCTGCAGCCCCGGGATCACGATGACCAGCCCGGGCCCCTTGACCTTCCAGAAGCGGCCGAGCTGGAACACGACGCCGCGCTCGTACTCGCGCAGGATGCGCAGCGAGGCGATGACCAGCAGCGCGAGCAGCGGCAGCAGCACGGTCCCGATGCCGAGGTTGAGATCGAAGATCATGGGGCTTCTCCTGGTGGTGGTTCATTGGAGGACAGCGGCTCGACGTCGAGGGTCAGGCCGTCGACGGCGGTGATGCGCACGCTCTGGCCGGCACGCAGCGAGGGGCTTGCCCGCACGCGCCAGCGCTCGCCCTGCACCATCGCCCAGCCGGCGGGGCCGTCGACCGACTCGATCACGCCGGTCGCCCCGACCAGCGACTCCCGCCCGCTGACCACCGGCGCGCGCCGCGCGCGCAAGGCCATGCCGCCACCCAGCAGGACGGCCGCGGCGGAAGTCGCCGCCAGGCCGAAGATCAGCGGCAGCGGCACGCCCATGCCGGGCACGTCGCGGTCGAACAGCAGCAGGCCGCCGGCGATGAAGGCGATCACGCCGCCGATGCCCAGCACGCCGAAGCTCGGCGACAGCAACTCCGCCGCCAGCAGCCCCATGCCGAGCAGGATCAGCGCCAACCCCGCGTAGTTCACCGGCAGCATCTGCAATGCGAACATGGCCAGCAGCAGGCAGATCGCGCCGACGGTGCCCGGCACGCCGAAGCCGGGCGACGAGAACTCGAAGATCAGGCCGTAGATCCCGATCATCATCAGCACCAGCGCGAAGCTCGGATTGGCGATCACCGACAGCAGCCGGTGCCGGGCGTCGGGCGGCTGCTCGAGCGTCGCGATCCCCTGCGTGGACAGCGTCATCTCGCCGCCGGCCAGGCGCACCCGGCGGCCGTCGATCTGCGCCAGCAGCGAGGGAAGGTCGGGCGCGACCACGTCGATCACGCCTTCGCGCAGCGCCTCGTCGGCGGTCAGCGTGACCGCGTCGCGCACCGCACGCTCGGCCCAATCGGCATTGCGGCCGTGGCGCTGCGCGAGGCCGCGGATGTACGAGGCCGCGTCGTTGACCTGCTTGCGCGCCATCGTGTCGGCCGGCGCCGACGCGGCGGACGCCGCCGGCGACGGGTTCGGCGCGCCGGGCATGCCGATCGACACCGGCGTCGCCGCGCCGAGCGTCGTTGCCGGCGCCATCGCCGCGACGTGGCTGGCGTACAGGATGTACGTGCCGGCGCTCGCCGCCCGGGCGCCCTGCGGGCTGACCCAGGTGACCACCGGCACGGGGGAGGCCAGGATGGCCTGGTCGATCTGGCGCATGGCGCCGTCCAGCCCGCCCGGCGTGTCGAGCCGGATCACGACCAGCGGCGCGCCGGCCTGCTGCGCGCGTTCGAGACCGCGCACCACGTAGTCGGCGCTCGCCGGTCCGATCGCGTCTTGCACGGTCAGCACGTGGGCCGGCACGGCGGCCCGGGCGGCCAGGGCCGCTAGCCACCACAGCACGGCCAGCAGCCCGAAGCGCCTGGTGAGGTTCATCTCGCCTCCATTCCGGTTCGACCGCGCTCCTCCGCCGGGGTTCCCCCGGCCGGCTCCGCGGCAATTCCTACAATGCGCCGATGTCCGCCGAGACGCAACGTCTGCCGTGATCACGCAGTGGCTGCTGTTCGGCGCCGGGCTCGCGGGGCTGATCGCCGGCGCCGAACTGCTCGTGCGCGGCGCGTCGCGGCTGGCGCTGTCGTTCGGCATCTCGCCGCTGGTCGTCGGTCTGACCGTGGTCGCCTTCGGCACCAGCGCACCGGAGATGAGCGTCTCGGTCGGCGCGGTGCTCGACGGGCGCACCGAGCTGGCGCTCGGCAACGCGGTCGGCAGCAACGTGTTCAACGTGCTCTTCATCCTCGGCATCGCCGCGCTGATCGCGCCGCTGGCGGTGCATCGGCAGGTCATCCGCCAGGAAGCGCCGATCCTGATCGGCTCTGCGGTGCTGCTGCTGGTGCTAAGCCTGGACGGCGTGATCGGCGGCTTCGACGCCGCGCTGCTGACCGGCCTGCTTGTGGCCTACACGGTGTTCCTGATCCGCCAGGCGCGCGCCGAGCCGCCGGACGAGGCCGAGCTGCCCGCCGCCGACCGCTCGCCGCGCTGGCTCCACATCGTCTTCGTGATTGCCGGGCTGGCGTTGCTGGTGGGTGGCGCCCAGGCGCTGGTGGCCGCCGCGGTGAGCTTCGCGCGGGCCCTCGGCGTCAGCGAGGTCGTGATCGGTCTGACCATCGTCGCCGCCGGCACCTCGCTGCCCGAGGTGGCGGCCTCGGTGATGGCGGCGTGGAAGGGCGAGCGCGACATAGCGGTCGGCAACGTGGTCGGCAGTTGCGTGTTCAACATCCTCGGCGTGATCGGCCTCGGCGGGCTGGCGGCGCTCGCACTGCCGGGCGACGTCGGCCTGGCGGTGCCGCCCGCAGTGATGCACTTCGACCTGTGGGTGATGCTGGCCGCGCTGGTGGCCTGCCTGCCGGTGTTCCTGACCGGGCGCGAGGTCGCGCGCTGGGAAGGCGGCGTCTTCCTCGCCTACTACGTCGCCTACACCACCTACCTGGTGATGCGCGCCCAGGACCATGCGATCCTGCCGGCCTTCTCGGCGACGATGATGGGCTTCGTCGTGCCGCTGACGATCGTCACGCTGGTCGTCAGCCTGTTCCAGCGCCGGCCGCGCTGAGCGGTTCGGTGGCCGACAGCGACAGCCGCGCCGCCTTGGCCGCCTGCTGCGCCGCCCGGCGCAGCGCGCTGATCCGGCGCAGCGCCGCCTCCATCGCCGGCAGCCGCCAGCGCCCGGCCGCGCCGGCCGCCAGCAGCGCCGCCTTCAGGGTCTCGTAGGCGGCCTCCATCGCGACCAGCGCGTCGGCCAGTCCGGCCTCGCTGGCGTCGGGCGCCGCGCAGGCCTGCAGCAGAGTGTCGGCGCTGCGCCGGAATCCGGCCAGCGGATCGGGCGCCACCGCCTCGGCGCCGTCGGCGTCGGCCAGCGCCGCGGCCTCGATCGCGCGCTCGATCACGGTCTCGTGGTAGCGCTCGACACGCAGCACCCGCGCCAGCTGTGCGGCGGTGGCCGGCGACATCGCGTCGCGGTGCAGCCTTTCGGCGAACGCGGTGATCGCCTCGTCCAGCCGCACCGCCACGCCTTGGCGATGCGCCAGCGCAGCGGGCGCGGCCCGGTCGCCGCCGGCGAGCGCGTCGCGCGCCAGCGCCAGCGCCATCTGGCCGTAGCGCGCCACCTCGGCCTCCATCGCCGAAACCGCCAGCGCGGGCACCGCCAGCACGTTCTGGTCGAGATGGCGCGGCTGCGCCTCCACGTCCTCGCGGCTGCGGAAGCGCGTGCCCAGCCAGTCGGCCAGCCGACCGGCGAGCGGCCACATCAGCAGCACGCCGAGCAGGTTGAAGGTCGAATGGAACAGCGCCAGCAGCGGCGCCGGGCCCTCGGCCAGGCCGATCGCGCGGCCGACCTGCGCCAACTCGACCACCAGCCAGGGCAGCAGGATCAGCGCGACGATGCCGGTCAGCGCGTTGAAGACCACGTGCGCCGCCGCGGCGCGGCGGGCGTTCGAGGTCGCACCCAGCGTCGCCAGCACCGCCGTCACGGTGGTGCCGATGTTCGCGCCGATGACCACCGCCGCCGCGCCGTGCAGGCCGATCAGACCGCCCTGCGCCGCGGTCAGCGCGATCGCGATCGATGCGCTCGAGGACTGCATCAGCACCGTCATCACCAGGCCGACCCCCAGTTGCGCCAGCACCGCGAGTGCGCCCTCGCCCTGCGGCAGCGACACCTGCGCGGTCAGCCCGGCGAAGGCCGACTGCAGCAGGCCGATGCCCAGGAACAGCAGGCCGAAGCCGGCCAGCGCCGTGCCCAGCGCGCCGCGCCGCAGCCGCTCGCCGGACAGGCGCAGCAGCGCACCCAGCCCGATCAGCGGCAGCGCCAGCACCTGGATGTCGAACTTCAGGCCGACCAGCGCGACGATCCAGCCGGTCATCGTGGTGCCGACGTTGGCGCCGAACAGCACCCACAGCGCTGGCCCCAGGCCCAGCACACCGGCGTTGACGAAGCCGATGGCCGCCACCGTGACCGCGCTGGACGACTGCACCAGCGCCGTCACCAGCGTGCCGGCGCCGAGCGCGTGCCAGCGCGTGCGCGTGGCCGCAGCCAGGATGCGCGTCAGCGCCGCGCCGGCGGCCAGCTTCAGGCCGTCGGTCATCAGGGCCATGCCGAGCAGGAAGAGGCCCAGCCCGCCGAAGGCCGTGGCGGCGATCGACAGCGCGCTCATCGAGTCTCGTCCAGCATGGGGCGCGGGACACGAGGGCTCGAAGAACGGCTTGATCGCATCGCCGAAGTGTGCCGTGGCCGCGATGCAACGAGAATCGGGCGGTTGCCCGACGCACCGCGATGACGAACGACCAGCTGCTGATCCTTGCGATCCTGACCGCCACGGTGGCGATGTTCCTGTGGGGCCGCTGGCGCCACGACATGGTGGCTGCCGGCTCGCTCCTGGCCTGCGTGATCGCCGGCCTGGTGCCCGCGGACGAGGCCTTCGTGGGCTTCGGCCACCCGGCGGTGATCACCGTGGCCTGCGTGCTCGTGCTCAGCCGTGGCCTGCAGACCTCGGGGGCGGTGGACGCGCTGGCGCGCGCCGTGCTGCCGGCCCGTGCGGGCGTCTGGACCAGCCTGGCGGCGCTGGTGGGA
>CALJUI010000292.1 GCA_937975735.1 uncultured Rubrivivax sp. | reverse complement strand
CTTGCGACCGTCGTCGACGATAAGGATCGCGCCGCGCGCCACCTCGCTCCCGGTGCCGGCGGTGGTCGGCACCGCGATCAGCGGTGCGACGCGTTCGCCGATCTTCGGGCTGCCGCCTTCGATCGTGGCGAAGGTCTTCAGCGGCCCCTCATGGGTGGCGGCGATCGCCACGCCCTTGGCGAGGTCGATGCTCGAGCCGCCGCCGACGGCGATCAGCCCGTCGCAGCCGTCGCGGCGGTAGGTCTCGGTCGCCGCGCGCACGCCGGCCTCGGCCGGGTTCGACGTCGTGCCGTCGAACACGCTGTAGTGCAGGGCGCCGAGCTCGGCCGCGCCGTGGGCGAGCACGCCGGCTGCGCGCACGCCGGCGTCGGTGACGATCAGCGGGCGCTGGATGCCGAGTCGCTCGCATTCGGCGGGCAGCAGGCGCACCGCGCCGGCGTCGATCTCGATCTGGGTGATGTAGGCGATGCGGGTCATGGGCTCCGAGTATGCTCGCCGCGACCGATGCTGAACACCGACCGAATACCTTGGGCCGGCACCTGCTGACGCCGGCGATGGCCGGCCTGCTCGACCGCATCCGCCGTGCCCGCGCGACGCCCTGGCATGCGATGACACCAGCGCAGGCCCGGCTGGCCTACGCCGCCAGTGCCGAAGTGCTCGAGCCGCCGCGTGCGCCGCTGGCCCGGGTTGAAGGCCTGCGCTGGCCCGGCGCCGGGGGCGCGCCGTTGCCCGCGCGCCTGTACGCCCCGTCGCACGACCGCCTGCCGGTGCTGCTGTACCTGCACGGCGGCGGCTTCGTGATCGGCGGGCTGAACACGCACGACGCGCTGTGCCGCCAGCTCGCGCTGCGCAGCGGCGGCGCGGTGCTGGCGCTGGAATACCGGCTGGCGCCCGAGCACCCGTTTCCGGCCGCGGTCGAAGACAGCTGGGCGGCCCTCGCCGCGCTGTTCGGCGGCGCCGAACGAATCGGGCTGGACGGCAGCCGCATCGCGGTCGGCGGCGACAGCGCCGGCGGCACGCTGGCCGCAGTGGCGGCGCTGCACGCACGCGATCTCGGTCTGCCGCTGGCGTTGCAGCTGCTGATCACGCCGGGCACCGCGGCGCACGCCGACACCGCATCGCACAAGTTGTTCGGCGAGGGTTTCCTGCTCGACGCCGCGGCAATCGACTGGTTCTTCGACCACACGATCGACTACCACCACCGCCGCGACTGGCGCTTCGCGCCGCTGGAGGCGCCCGACGTCGACGGCGTCGCGCCGGCCTGCGTCATCCTGGCCGAGTGCGACCCGCTGGTCGACGAGGGCCTGGCCTACGCCGACCGGCTTCGCGCCGCCGGCGTGCCGGTGACGCTGGAGCTGGTGCGCGGCGTGACGCACGATTTCATCAAGATGGGCCGCGCGCTGAAGGAGGCCGCGACGGCCCAGCAGGCGGCGGCGAATGCCCTTAAGGAGGCCTGGCAACGATGACCCGCAACGACTTCCGATTCTTCGACCGCCTGCGCGTGCGCTGGGCCGAGGTCGACATGCAGAAGATCGTCTTCAACGCGCACTACCTGATGTACTTCGACACCGCGGTCGCGGGCTACTGGCGCGCGCTGGCCTTGCCGTACGAGCAGACGATGCACGACCTCGGCGGCGACCTCTACGTGCGCAAGGCCACGGTCGAGTACGAAGGCTCGGCGCGCTACGACGACCAGCTCGACGTCGGCCTGCGCTGCGCACGCATCGGGCGCTCGTCGATGCAGCTGCAGGGCGCGGTGTTCCGCGGCGAGCAATGCCTGGTCACCGGCGACCTGGTCTACGTCTTCGCCGATCCGTCGACCCAGACCTCGCGCGAGGTGCCGCCCGAACTGCGCGCGGTGCTCGACGGCTTCGAGGCCGGCGAGCCGATGATCGACGTGCAGCTCGGCACCTGGGACCGGCTGGGTCGAGAGGCGCAGGCGATCCGCACCGCGGTCTTCGTCGACGAGCAGCGCATCCCGGCCGAGCTCGAAACCGATGCCGCCGATGCGTCGGCCGTGCATGCGCTGGCGCTGAACCGGCTCGGGCGCGCGGTGGGGACCGGCCGGCTGCTCGAGCACGCGCCGGGCGTGTCGAAGATCGGCCGCATGGCGGTGCTGCAGGCGGTGCGCGGCAGCGGCGTCGGCGCGGCGATGCTCGACGGCCTGCTGCGCGCGGCGCGCGAGCGCGGTGACCGTGAAGTGCGGCTGAACGCGCAGGCCAGCGCGGTCGGCTTCTACCTGCGCCGCGGCTTCGCACCGCAAGGCCCGGCCTTCGAGGAAGCCGGCATCCCGCACCAGGCGATGGCGATCGAGCTCTAGCCTCAGCGAGGCTCGAAGACCTCGACGTGGCGCTCGCCAGCGCGCCAGCGCGCGGTCGCTGCGTCGACCCGCCGCTCGATGGCCTGCTGCGTCGAGGGGTCGATACCGCCATCGGCGGCGTAGGTCTCCATCAGCGTCGGCGGTCCGCCGATGCGCTCGAAACGGCATGTGCGCAATCCGGGCCGGTCGGCCTGCAGCCGCGCCTGTGCGTCGGCCAGCGCGGCCAGGGCCTGCGCCTCGTCGCCGGGCGTCACGCGCCAGTAGACGAAGAGCTGACGGCCGGTGCGGCTCACGCCGCGCCCGTCGGCAGCGGGTAGGGCAGGGTGCCCAGCCGCAGCAGCGGCCCGTCGGCCGCGCCGGCGTGCAGTTCGGACGACGCCGAGGCGATCTTCAGCTCGGCCAGCGCAGCATGACGCTGGCCGTCGGCGCTGCCGGCAAGCACGACCATGCCGGCCGGCTGCTGCGGATCGGCGGCGTCGAAGACCTCCTGGCCCGGGGTCATCGCCTGGGCGGACTCCAGCACGAAGGCGCGGCGCTTGAGCGTGCCGCGGTACTGGCTGCGGGCGACGACCTCCTGGCCCGGGTAGCAGCCCTTCTGGAAGTTCACGCCGCCGACGAGTTCCATGTTGACCATCTGCGGCACGAACTGGTCGACCGTCGCGGCGACGACGCGCGGCACGCCGCTGCAGGCCTCGAGCCATTGCCAGGCCTGAAGCCCGGGGCCGGCCGGCGCCGGCGGTTCGCCGCTGCCGATCCACAGGCCCCGCGCCAGGCCCATTGCGTCCGGCAGCCGGATCATCAGCCCGCCGCCCGCCGGCGCGGTGCGCCAGACCGGCAACCCGGGCGGCAGCGCCGCGCCGACGATGCCGTGGAGCGGCAGCTCGGCGCTCGCGTCGACGAGCCTGCACTTGGCGCGCAGCACGTACATCGACAGACGCTTGAGCGTCGCAGGCAGCAGGTCCGCGCTGCAGGCGAGCAGCACGTCGCCGGCCGGGTCACCCCACATCACGAAGCTGGCGATCAGCCGGCCCTTCGGCGAGCACAGGCCGGCCAGCCGTGCTTCGCCGACGTCCAGCCCGAGCACGTCCTGGGTCAGCTGGCCGTGCAGGAAGCTGCGCGCGTCGGCACCGGTGGCGCGGATCACGCCCCAGTCGGGCAGGGCGACCGAGCCTTCGCGCACCGCGGTCGAATGGAGGTTCGATGTCATCGCCTGATTATCATTGCCGACCATGATCCGTCGTCTTCTGGGGTCTCGGTTGGTCGGCGGGCTCCTGGTGCTGGTGCTGGCGTCCGCGATCACCCTGTCGCTGCTGATCTGGCGCTGGCTCGACCAGCCCCTGACGCTGGCCAAGCCGGTGGTCGAGCTGTCGATCGAGAGCGGCCAGTCGCCGCGGGCGGTGGCGCAGGCCTGGGTCGACGCCGGGGTGCGGACCTCGCCGCGCTGGCTTTACGAATGGTTCCGCTGGTCGGGGCAGGCGCGCGGCATCCGCGCCGGCAGCTACGAGGTCGAGACCGGCGTCACGCCGCGCGGCCTGCTCGAGGTCATGGTGCAGGGCCGCGAGGCGCTCGAGCAGGTGCGTCTGCCGGAAGGCATGACGCTGCGCCAGTGGCGCATCGAACTGGCCAACGCGCCGCACCTGCGGCAGACGATCGACGTCCTCGACGACCGCGCGCTGATGGCCGCGCTCGGCGCGCCGGGCGTGGCGGCGGAAGGGCGCTTCTTTCCCGACACCTACGCCTACAGCCGCGGTGTCAGCGACCTGACGATCCTTCGCCGCGCCTACCAGGCGATGCAGCGCCACCTGGACGAGGTCTGGGCCGATCGCGACCCGCAGACGCCGCTGAAGTCGCCGCAGGAGGCGCTGATCCTGGCCTCGATCGTCGAGAAGGAGACCGGGCGCGCCGACGAGCGCGGGCTGGTCGCCGGCGTGTTCGTCAACCGGCTGCGCATCGGCATGCCGCTGCAGACCGACCCGACCATCATCTACGGGCTGGGCGAAGCCTTCGACGGCAACCTGCGCAAGCGCGACCTGCAGACCGACGGGCCGTACAACACCTACCTGCGCCCGGGCCTGCCGCCGACGCCGATCACGATGCCCGGCCTGGCGTCGCTGCGTGCCGCGGTGCAGCCGACGCCGACCAAGGCGCTGTACTTCGTCGCCCGCGGCGACGGCAGCAGCCAGTTCAGCGAGAACCTCGCCGACCATAATCGGGCGGTGAACCGATTCCAGCGCGGGCAGAAGTGACGTGAGCGGCGACCCGACGGCGCGAGGCCGCTTCATCACGCTCGAGGGCATCGACGGCGCCGGCAAGTCCTCCCACCTTCAGCGCCTGGCCGGCTGGGCGCGCACGACCGGGCGCGAGGTGGTCGTCACGCGCGAGCCCGGCGGCACGCCGCTGGCGGAGGCGCTGCGCGAGTTGGTGCTCGGCCGGCCGATGGATCCGCTGACCGAGTCGCTGCTCGTCTTCGCTGCGCGGCGCGACCACCTGCAGCAGGTGATCGAGCCGGCGCTGGCGCGCGGCGCGATCGTGCTGTGCGACCGCTTCACCGATGCCACCTTTGCCTACCAGGGCGGCGGCCGCGGCTTCGACGAGGCGGTTCTGACGCAGCTGGAGTCCTGGGTGCAGGGCGGGCGTCAGCCCGATCTGACGCTGTGGTTCGATCTGCCGGCCCGCATCGCCGCGGAGCGCCGCGCGGCGGCACGCAGCCCGGACCGTTTCGAGACGCAGGACACGGTCTTCTTCGAGCGCGTCGCCGCGGCCTACGCGAGGCGGCAGGTGGCTGCCCCGGGGCGCTTCGTCACGATCGATGCGCTCGGCGACCGTGAGACGGTCTGGCGGCGCATCGACGACGCGCTGGCCGCGCGCGGGCCGTGGTGACGCAGGCCCTGCCGGTGCAGGGCGCGCTGCCCTGGCTTGCCGAACCGCTGGCGGCGATGCTCGACCATCCGGCGCACGCGCTGCTGGTGGTCGGCAGCCCGGGTGTCGGCGCGTTCGAACTGCAGCTGACCCTGGCCCAGGCCTGGCTGTGCGAAGGCGGGCCCGAGCGCCCCTGCGGACAATGCGGCAGCTGCCATCTGGTCGGCGCCCGCAGCCACCCGGACCTGGTGGTGCTGCTGCCCGAAACGCAGCGGGTCGCGCGCGGCTGGGAGATGGCCGAGGCGACCGTCGCCGGCGGTGCGGCCAAGCGCACGCCGAGCGCCGCTGCGAGCAGCAAGCCGAAGGCCAGTCCCTGGCGGGCGGAAATCACCGCGTACAACTCCCCCACTTTCGCTTCCGTGCGCTTTCGAGCAGCAGCCCGAATCGGGAGATGGTAGGAGCGCTACCCGCGGAGGGCAAGAGAAAAGACGAAGTAGTCACCGAATGGGTGGACTGGGCGAACTGCAGGTGTGCTGCAGAGGGACAGTAAGATCGATACAGCCGCTC
>CALJUI010000291.1 GCA_937975735.1 uncultured Rubrivivax sp. | reverse complement strand
TGCGTCGGGCCGTCCTCGCCGAGGCCGATCGAGTCGTGCGTGAAGACGTGGATCACGCGGCGCTTCATCAGCGCGGCCATGCGGATCGCGTTGCGGCTGTAGTCGCTGAAGGTCAGGAAGGTGCCGCCGTAGGGGATGAAGCCGCCGTGCAGGGCGATGCCGTTCATGATCGCGGCCATGCCGAACTCGCGCACGCCGTAGTTGACGTGGCGGCCGCCGTTGGGCGCGCCGGCGTCGTCGAAGCGCAGCGCCGGCGTCGAGCTGGTGTTGGTCAGGTTCGAGCCGGTCAGGTCGGCCGAGCCGCCGAGCATCTCGGGCATCGCCTTCGTGAAGGCCTCGAGCGCGAGCTGGCTGGCCTTGCGGCTGGCCACCGTCTCGGCCTTGGCGTGGGCGGCGATCGCGGCGTCGACCGCGACCTGCGCGAAGTCCTTCGGCAATTCGCCCTTCATGCGGCGCTCGAACTCCGTCGCGAGCTCGGGGAAGGCGGCCTTGTAGGTCGCGAACGCGGCCTCCCAGGCGGCCTGCGCGGCGTGGCCGGCGGACTTGGCGTCCCACAGCGCATAGACCTCGGCCGGCACCTCGAAGGGCGGGTGCGCCCAGCCGATCGCCTTGCGCGTGAGCGCGATCTCCTCGGCGCCGAGCGCCTCGCCGTGCGCCTTGGCGGTGCCAGCGCGGTTCGGCGCGCCCTTGCCGATGGTGGTGCGGCAGATGATCAGCGTGGGCTTGGTCGCCGAGGCCTTGGCGAGCTTGAGCGCGCCGTCGACCGCCTCGACGTCGTGCCCGTCGATCGAGCCGATGACGTTCCAGCCGTAGGCTTCGAAGCGCTTGCGCACGTCGTCGACGTACCAGGGCGCGACCGCGCCGTCGATGCTGATGCCGTTGTCGTCGTACAGCGCGATCAGCTTGTTCAGCTTCCAGGCGCCGGCGAGCGCGCAGGCCTCGTGGCTGATGCCCTCCATCAGGCAGCCGTCGCCGACGAAGGCGTAGGTGCGATGGTCGACGATCGGATGGCCGGGCCGGTTGAACTCGTGCGCGAGCAGTTTCTCGGCCAGCGCCATGCCGACCGCGTTGGTGAGGCCCTGGCCGAGCGGGCCGGTGGTGGTCTCGACGCCGGGCGTGACGTCGACCTCCGGGTGCCCCGGCGTGCGGCTGTGCAGCTGGCGGAAGGCCTTGAGCTCCTTCATCGGCAGCGCGTAGCCGCTGAGGTGCAGCAGCGCGTAGATCAGCATCGAGCCGTGGCCGTTGGACAGCACGAAGCGGTCGCGGTCGGCCCAGTGCGGATCGTCGGGGTTGTGGCGCAGGTGTCGGTTCCACAGCGCGACCGCGATCTCGGCCATGCCCATCGGCGCGCCGGGGTGGCCGGAGTTGGCCTGCTGCACCGCGTCCATCGCCAGCGCGCGGATCGCGTTGGCCATCAGGGCGGTGGTCGTGGAGTCGGAGGGTTCGTTCAGGTGGGCCATTGCGGGCTTCGAAGGAGGGCGCGGGACGGGGCGGGCGCGGCGAGCGAGAATCGCCCGCCTAAACCTCTGATTTTACGTGCCCCCCGGACCACGGACGATGCAAGGCCTGCACCTGACCGCCGACCTCGAAGGCTGCGCACCGACGCTCGCGCCGATGATCGACGTCGACGCGCTGCGCGGCCTCTGCGCGGATGCGGCGGCGCAGGCCGGGCTCAGCGTCGTCGGCGACTGCTTCCACGCCTTCGCCGCGCCGGGCGGCGTCACCGGCGTGCTGCTGCTCGCCGAATCGCACCTGGCGGTGCACACCTGGCCGGAGCTCGGCCGCGTCACCGTCGACGTGTTCGTCTGCAATCTGCGCGCCGACAACGCCGCGCGCGCGGAGACGGCGATGTCGGCCGTCGTGGCGGGCTTCGCGCCGCATCGGCTGATCCGTCAGCGTCTGCAGCGCGGCCAGGCCGCGCCCGATTGATCTGGAACAAGACGCGCGACGCCGACCTTGGCAAGCTGACGCCATGGCCGCGACCGCGCTCGACGTGATCCGCGACGAGCACCAGGCGCTCGCCGCCATGCTGCGTTCGCTGTCCATGCTGCTGGCGCAGGCGAAGCGGCGCGGGCAGACGCCGGACTTCGCGCTGCTGCGCGCGATGCTGCTGTACATCGACGAGTTCCCGGAGAGGCTGCACCACCCGAAGGAGAGCGAACTGCTGTTCCCGGCGCTGCTCGCCAAGGCGCCGGAGCTGGGGACGGTGATCGAGCGCCTCGAGCGCGACCACGCGCAGGGCGAACGGGCGATCCGCGCGCTCGAGCACGCGCTGCTCGCCTACGAGGTGCTGGGCGAGCCGCGCCGCGCCGCGTTCGAGGATGCGGTGCAGGATTACACGCGCTTCTACCTCGAGCACATGGCGGTCGAGGAGACGCAGCTGCTGCCGGTGGCGCGGCGGTGCTTCTCCGACGACGACTGGGCGGCGCTGGACGCCGCCTTCGCGGCCAATCGCGACCCGCTCACCGGGCACCCGCCCGACGAGGTCTATCGGCCGCTGTTCCGGCACATCGTCGACACCGCGCCGGCGCCGGTCGGCCTCGGCCCGGCGCGCTGAGTCGACGGCGCCGTCCTGCGCTCTACACTGGTGCCCCAGATGGCACCGACGACGGCCCTGATCCTCGCGGCCGGCCGCGGCGAGCGCCTGCGGCCGCACACCGACCTCTGCCCCAAGCCCCTGCTGCCCGTGCGCGGGCGACCCCTGATCGAATGGCATCTGTTGGCGCTGGCGAGCGGCGGCGTGCGCCGGGTGGTGATCAACACGGCCTGGCTGGAGGCGATGTTCCCGGCCGCGCTCGGTGACGGCGCACGCTTCGGCCTGCAGATCCGCTACTCGACCGAAGGCCGCGACCACGGCGGCGCGCTCGAGACCGCCGGCGGCATCGCCAAGGCCCTGCCGGGCCTCGACGACCCGTTCTGGGTCGTCTCCGGCGACGTCTTCGTGCCCGGCTTCGCCTTCGACGCCGGAAACGCCGCGGCGCTGCGCGCCGACGACCTGGCGCATCTGTGGATGGTCGCCAACCCGCCCCACCACCCCCACGGCGACTTCGGCATCGGTCGAGAGGGCCGGCTCGTGCGCGAGGGCGCCGAGCGCCGCACCTGGGCCAGCATCGGCCTGTTCAGGCCGGCGATGTTCGAAGGCGTCGTGCCCGGCACGAAGATGGCCTTGCGGCCGCTGCTCGAGGCGGCGATCGACGCCGGCCGGCTCGGCGGCTCGTGCTGGGACGGCGCGTGGACCGACGTCGGCACCCCCGAGCGCTGGGCCGCGCTGCAGGATCCGGCATGACCGAGGCGGCCTGGGTCGGCCTGGTGCTCGTGCTGGCGCTGGGCTGGGCGGCGACGGTGCTGGCCTGGCGCGCGCAGCGCCGACGTGACGCCGACGCGGTGCGCACGGCGCGCGAGCGCATCGGGCTGCTGACCGAGGCGATCGACCGCGCCGACGCGGCGATCGTCATCTACGACCGCGACGACCGGCTCGTGCACGCCAGCCAGGTCTTCCGCGACCTGTACGCGCCGGCAGCCGACCGCATCGTGCCGGGCCGGACCTTCCGCGAGATGCTCGACGACGTCGTCGCCGCCGGCCTCGTCCCCGGCGACGGCGAGGTGGTGCAGCGCTGGGCGCGCTCGCGGCTGCACATGCACGACGAAGGCGGCACCTACGTGCGGCGCTTCGGCGACGGCCATTGGCGGCGCATCACCGACCAGCGGCTGGCCGACGGCAGCCGGCTCGGCTTCAGTGTCGACGTGACCGACCTGATCGAGCAGGGGCAGGCGCTGCAGGCTGCGCAGGCGGCGGCCCAGCAGGCCCGCCAGCGCCTGGCCGACGCGATCGAGGCGCTGCCGGCGGGGTTCCAGCTGTTCGACGCCGACGACCGGCTGGTGATGTCGAACCAGGTGCTGCGCGACATCTTTCCCCGCATTGCCGACCTGCTGGCCGAGCCGGGTCACACCTTCGACGAGCTCGTGCGCGCCAACGTCGCCGCCGGCGCGCTGCACGACGTCACCTCGAGCAACGTCGACGAGTGGCTGGCGCGGCGGCACGCGCAGCGCCGCCAGCCGATCAACCACCTGCTCTACCGCACCGGTTCGCGCTGGCTGCGCACCGTCGAACGCCGCACCGAGGAAGGCTGGCTGGTCGGCATCGTGCTCGACGTCACCGAGGCGATCGAGCAGCGCGAGGCCGCCGAGGCCGCACGCGCGCGGCTGCAGGACGCGATCGACGCGCTGCCCGACGGTTTCGCGCTGTACGACCGCGAGGACCGGCTGGTGATCTGCAACAGCCACTACCGGCGCCAGTACCGCGCGTCGGCGCCGGCGATCATCGTCGGCAACACCTTCGAGGCGATCCTGCGCTACGGCCTCGCGCGCGGCCAGTACCCGCAGGCCGCCGGGCGCGACGCCGACTGGCTGCGCGAGCGCCTGCACCGCCATCGTCATCCGGGCGAGCCATTGACGCAGGAGCTGCCCGGCAACCGCTGGGTCCGCATCGACGAGCGCCCGACGCGCGACGGCGGCGTGGCCGGCGTGAGCACCGATGTCACCGAGCTCGTGCTGCGCGAGCAGGCATTGCAGCGCAGCAACGCCGAGCTCGACGCGGCGCGCCAGCGGCTCGAGCGCCTGTCGGACACCGACGGCCTGACCGAGATCGCCAACCGGCGCCAGTTCGATCGCCGGCTTCGCGAGGAATGGCAGCGCGCGCGCCGCCACGCCCGGCCACTGGCATTGCTGATGATCGACGTCGACCACTTCAAGCGCTACAACGGCGCGCACGGCCACCCGCAGGGCGACGATTGCCTGCGTCGCGTCGCGGCGGCCCTGAGCACCGCGGTGCAGCGCGCCAGCGACCTGGTGGCACGCTACGGCGGCGAGGAGTTCGTGGTCCTGCTGCCCGACACCGACGCCGACGGGCAGGCGCGGATCGGCGCGGCCTGCCTGGCCGCGGTCGACGCCGCGGCGATCCCGCACGGCGACTCGCCGGTGGCCGCCCACGTGACCGTCAGCATCGGCGCGGCAGGGGTCGCTGATCCGTCGCAGGGCGGCACGCCGGAGGCGCTGCTGCGCGCCGCCGACGCCGCGATGTTCGAGGCCAAGCGGCAGGGCCGCCACCGGGTCGGTCAGGCGCCGCCGATCTGATCCGCCGGGCCCCGGCGGGCCTTGTCACACGGCTTACACGATGCGCCGCGAGCATGCCGGGATTCCCAACCCCGGACCCGATGCCATGGCTCAATCGCTGCGTGACGACGACCTCTCCAACCCCTCCGCCCGGCCGACGCTGACCGACCTGGTCGACCGCGCGATCGCGCTGCAGCCCAGCCGGCGGCACCTGCTGCTCGGTGGCCTGGGCGCGGCTGCGCTGCCCTTCCTCGCCGGTCTCGCCGGGTGCGGCGGCAGCGACGCGCCGGCGGCGCCCGTCGCCCCCGCCGCGCCGTCCGAGCGCATGCTCGGCTTCACCGCGGTCGGGGCCTCCTCGGCCGACGACGTGGTGGTGCCCGCCGGCTACGTCGCCACCGCCTTCTTGCCCTGGGGCACGCCGATCAACGCGACCGCGCCGGCCTGGAAGGCCGACGCCAGCGGCAGCGCCGCCGAGCAGGAGCAGCAGGTCGGCGACAACCACGACGGCATGCACTTCTTCGGCTTCGATGCCGCCGGCACCGGCCCGGGCACGCGCAGCGACGAAGGCCTGCTGGTGATGAACCACGAGTACATCAACCCCGAGTACTTCTATGCGCCCGACAGCGACCCCGCCAACTGGCTGCTGCCGTTCACGCTGGAGAAGGCGCGCAAGGGCCAGGCCGCGCACGGCGTGTCGGTGCTGCACGTGCGCCGCACGACGGCCGGTGGCTGGGAACACGTGAAGGCGTCGCCGTACAACCGCCGCATCCACGGCAACACGCCGATCGCGCTGCAGGGCCCGGCGGCCGACCACGACCTGATGAAGACGGCGGCCGACCCCAGCGGCACCGAGGTGCTGGGCACGCTGAACAACTGCGGCAACGGCTGGACGCCCTGGGGCACCTACCTGACCTGCGAGGAGAACTTCAACGGCTACTTCGGCTGGAATGGCGCGCGCACGCCGTCGGCGCTGGAGAACCGCTACGGTCTCAGCGCGAACGGCTTCGGGTACCTGTGGCACACGGTCGATCCGCGCTTCGACATCAACGCGCACCCGAACGAGCCGAACCGGCACGGCTGGGTCGTCGAGATCGACCCGTTCAACCCCGGCGGCAAGGCGATCAAGCGCACCGCGCTCGGCCGTTTCAAGCACGAGAACGCCGCCTGCGTGGTGGCCGCCAACGGCCGCGTGGTCGTCTACATGGGATGCGACGAGCGCAACGAGTACATCTACAAGTTCGTCTCCGCCGGCACCTTCGACGCGGCCAACCCCAGCAGCGCCGCGAACCGCAATCTGCTCGCCGACGGCACGCTGTACGTGGCGCGCTTCGACGCCGGCGCGACGGCCGGCGACCGCATGGGCACGGGAGCGTGGATCCCGCTGACCTACGGCATCGGGGCGCTGACCACGGCCAACGGCTTCACGAGCCAGGGCGACGTGCTGATCCGCGCGCGGCAGGCCGCCGACCGCGTCGGTGCGACGATGATGGACCGCCCGGAGTGGGTCGCCGCGAACCCGAAGAACCCGGCCCAGGCCTATGTCACGCTGACCAACAACAACCGCCGCGGCGGCACGACCTCGAACAACCCCGACGGCAGCACCACCGCCGGCTCGGCGCGGCCACCGGTCGACGAGGCGAACCCGCGCGCGAACAACGTCTGGGGTCACATCCTGCGCTTCACCGGAGACGGCGACGATGCGACGAGCCTGACCTTCAGCTGGGATCTCTTCGTGGTCGCCGGGCAGCCGAGCGTGACCGATGCGCGCGCGCCGTCGGCCAACATCACCGCCGACAACCTGTTCAACAGCCCCGACGGCCTGGCCTTCGACGACTTCGGCCGGCTGTGGATCCAGACCGACGGCAGCTACGCCAACGGCGGCGACTTCGCCGGCATGGGCAACAACCAGATGCTCGTCGCCGATCCGCAGACCAAGGAGATCCGCCGCTTCCTGGTCGGCCCGGCCGGCTGCGAGATCACCGGCATCACCTGGACGCCGGACCGCACGACGATGTTCGTCAACGTGCAGCATCCGGGCGAAGTGGGCAGCCACCCGAATGCGCCGGCCGGCTACACGGGCGACGACTGGATCGCACGCCATGCGAACGCGTTCAGTCGCTGGCCCGACGGCGCGACCGCCGCCCGTCCGCGCTCGGCGACGGTGATCGTGCGCCGCAGCGACGGCGGGCCGATCGGCGGCTGACGCCTCGGGGGATCATGCCGCCAGCGGCGACGTGATGGCCTCGATGCGCTCCTTCAGCACCGGCGTGAGCTTGGGCAGCAGTTCGAGCGCGCCGAGGTTGTCCTTCAGCTGGGACAGCTTCGACGCGCCCATGATGACGCTGGACACGCGCGGATTCGACGCCGCCCAGGCGATCGCCAGCTGCGCGGCGTTGCCCCCGAGCTTGGCGGCGACGGCATCGAGCTTCGCCACGGCCTTGTTCTTCGCCTTGTCGGTCAGGCCGTCGCGCAGGAAGGCCAGGTTCTCCATCGCGCCGCGGCTGCCGGCCGGCACGCCGTCGCGGTACTTGCCGGTCAGCAGGCCCGAGGCGAGCGGACTCCAGGTCGTCAGGCCGAGACCGATGTCCTCAACGAGCCGGGCGTACTCGTGTTCGACGCGCTTGCGGTGGAACAGGTGGTACTGCGGCTGCTCGACGACCGGCTTGTGCCAGCCATGCCGGTCGCAGACCGTCCACGCCGCACGGATCTCGTCGGCGCTCCATTCGCTGGTGCCCCAGTACAGCGCCTTGCCCTGGTCGATGATGTCGCTCATCGCGCGCGCGGTCTCCTCGACCGGTGTGTGCGGGTCGGGACGGTGGCAATAGACCAGGTCGACGTGGTCGAGCTGCAAGCGCCGCAGCGAGCCGTCGATGGCCTGCATCAGGTACTTGCGGTTCAGCGTGTCCTTGCGGTTGACCGCGTCGCCTTCGCGGTCCAGTCCCCAGAAGAACTTGGTCGACACGACGACGTTCAGCCGTGGCCACTTCAGCGTGCGCAGCGCCTCGCCCATCACGATCTCGCTCTTGCCGCCGGCATAGACCTCGGCGTTGTCGAAGAAGTTGACGCCGGCGTCGTAGGCGGCGGCCATCATCTCGACCGCGGCCTTCGCGTCGACCTGGTTGTGGTAGGTCACCCAGGACCCGAGCGACAGCGCGGACACGCGCAGGCCGGCGCGGCCGAGACGGCGGTATTGCATGGCAGGCACCTCGTGGCTGGAGAGCCGCCGAGCGTAGCGCAAGCGCCGCCGTGGCTCAGGCCGGGCGCGCGGGATCGGGCTGCCGGCGCTCGTCGCGGCGGCGGTTGGCGGCGCTGATCGCGCGCCACAGCACCCAGCCGCACATCGCCAGCGTGAAGACCGGTGGCGTGAAGACCATTGCGTGATCGAAATGGATGTCGTCGGCCGACAGTGCCACGCCGAGCAGCATGCCGATGACCGCGAACAGCGCGAGCACCGTCGCCAGCGCCATGAAGCTCGAATGCCGGCCGCGGCGCGAGCGCGAGGTGCGCAGCGACGACGCGAGCAGGGGCAGCGCCGCGATCAGCAGCAGGATCTGGACGGCGATCAGGGCGTGGGACATGGCTTGCCGCAGGTTATTCGGGGCGCCGCAGCGCGACAAGGCCGATCGCCCCCTCAAGCCGGTGGCCGGGCGACCCCGAGGCCGAGGGTGAAGGCCTCCTCGAACACCGAGTAGCCCGCCAGGTCGGCATGGGCGTGGCGGAGCCGACCGCGTTCGCGGCGCAGCGCGGCCAGCGCGCCGTTCGCGGCGCTCGTGCGAACACCCGGTCGCGGGATCGCCATGCCGTGGCCGTGGCGCATCAGGTCGATGCGCTGCACGCGGCGCGGCAGGTCGGGGTGCGCCGGCGCCAGCTGCGCCAGCACGTGCCGCGCCGCGTCTTCCGGGCTGCTGTGCAGCAGCTCGGCGCGCGACCCCACCGGCCAGGCCTCGTAGCTCGTCAGCACGGTCGCGCGGCGGTCGGGGCGCAGGCTCTGGTGGCCGGCGTCGACGTAGCCGAGCGCGGTGCCGCCGAAGATCACGCTGTCCCAGGCCGACGGCAGGCCGGGGCGATCGACCGGCGGCTGGTCCAGCTGCAGGTTGGCCACCAGCCAGGGCGCGTGCGGCAGCGCGGCGGTCGCGCGCAGGGCGGCCGACGGCGACTCGACGATGCGCGCCGCGACGAACAGCGGCAGCGCGAGCACGACGAGGTCGGCGCGCCAGGACTCCAGCCGCCCGACCCGCTCGTCGAAGGCCAGCACCTCCACGCCGTGCCGCTCGGCGCGGACCCGCAGCACGGTGCGGCCGGCGAGCAGACGATCGCCCAGCGGCGAGGCCAGCCGGTCGGTCAGCCAGGCGTTGCCCTCCGGCCAGGTCAGCACTGGCTCGGCCACCTCGTCGGCGTCTCCCGGGGCATGGAAGCCGCGCCGGCTGCCGAAGTAGTGCAGCCCGGCCCAGGCCGAGACCTCGTCGGCGGCGGCGCCGTAGTCGTCGCGGCAGACGTAGTCGAGGTACCAGCGCAGCCGCGGGTCGACGAGCCCGCGCGCGTCGAGCCAGGCCGCGAATGGGATCGCATCGAGCGCCGCATGCGCCGGCGTCCAGCGCGCGCGCAGCGTCGGCATCGCGAACCCGAGAACGGTCATCGCGCGCGCGACCTCGGCGCCGAAGCGACGGTACTGCGCCAGCGTGGAGGAGCCCGGCGCGGCCGGCGGCAGCACGCCCTCGACCCACTCGCCGTCGATGAACAGGCGCTCCTGCGGGCTGTGGCAAAGGTGGCGTTCGTCGTAGACGGTGCGGCCGAAACGCTGCGTGGTCAGCCCGAGCTCGGCCAGCAGTTCGGCGACCTCCGGTGCGTTCGGGCCGGGCAGCGGCAGGTAGTGCGCACCCAGCGGGCAGGGCATGCCGGCCATCGCGTGGCCGCGGCTGTTGCCGCCGGGGCGGTCCTCGAGTTCGAGCACGCGCAGCTCGTCGACCCCGTCGCGCAGGAACGCCCTCGCCGCCGCCAGCCCGGCGACGCCGGCGCCGG